>JALQZD010000312.1 GCA_023258495.1 Polaribacter sp. | reverse complement strand
GTCACATCCTTCTGCTATTTTTAAATAAGCGTAGTGCTTCGGAGTGGTTGTTAATCGTTCCCCAATCAATTCATGTTTGTAATCTGCTTCCAAGACCTTCAAAAGATTCGGGAGATCATGGGTTCCAAAATACTGATCCACATCCGTGATTTCCTTTTCTAAATCGGGCTTGTATCGCTCACTCAAACAGCCAGTTACAAACACTTTATCTACCTCACCTGCTTCCTTTTTACTTACATAATGCAAAATAGTATCTACCGATTCCTCTTTGGCTTTACCAATAAATCCGCAGGTATTGATCACAACAATATTTCCGTCATCATTTTCATCTTCATGAACCACATTTTTACCATTGGCTTTTAATTGGCCCATTAATACCTCTGAGTCATAGATATTCTTTGAACAACCCAGGGTTACTACATTGATCTTGTTCTGTTTAACCGATTTTGTACGCATAGAATAAAATCCGCTTATTCGTAATTTTTTGGAAGTTTTCTAACCTTTGTTGCTTGTTCAAAAGCATAACCGATTTCCAACAATCTTCGCTCTGAAAATGGTTTTCCCACAAAAGTTAAACTAATTGGTTCACCCGATTCTTCATATCCCATAGGAACCGTAAGGGTTGGGTATTTTGCCACAGCAGCAACACCTGAATGGTAGTTATTGATCGACAAAATTGCATCAAGTTTGTGATCTTTCAATCCGATCAAATAGGTCTTCCCTCCATAATTCAATTTCGCTTTAACGGCCTCCAATTGCTCCAACGTGGTTTCATCTTTTACGATTCCTTCAAACAATTGCTGACCATAAGGTGCTCTTACTATTGAATCTTTTCTATTAAATTCAATAACTGTTGCAACTCCTTTTTGAGTAATCATATCACCCGCCTGATTTGAAAGATATGAAGGCAAGTCGTGTTTCATATCAATATTTAATAGGGTAATGAATCCCTCATACGACATATTTTCAGGGTCTAATTCAACAATAGTAGCCCCTTCAGTCTTCAATAATTCAACATTCATTTTGTAAATAGAATCATTCAATAATGATTTTAATACACCCAATCGAACATCGTTGAACTTTACGTCAAATCCATCACTGAAATAATCATCTTTGATGTTCACAGAAGCAGCATCCGTTTCATCATAACCACGCATAGCATTCATGAAAATTGCGTTGTCAATAACACTCTTTGTCATTGGACCGGGGGTATCTAAAGTACTTGAAATCGGAACAATTCCAGTTCTACTAAACACACCGATGGTAGGCTTTAAGCCAACCAATGAATTCTTACTTGATGGAGAGGTAATTGATCCTGAAGTTTCTGTCCCCACAGCTGCCACTGCATAATTTGCAGCCGTTGCTACTCCACTTCCTGATGATGATCCCCCTGTTTCAAACTCGGCTCTTCCATACGGATTTAACGTTTGTCCACCGATAGCTGAATAGCCCAATGGACATCCTGAGCAGAAGAAATAAGCCCACTCACTTAGGTTCACTTTACCTAAGATTAGCGCACCGTTTTCCTTTAACTTGGTTACAATAAAGGCGTCGTTTTTCGTCTGATTATCTTTCAACGCTACTGCACCTGCAGTAGTTATCATGTTATCTGTATTGATATTATCTTTTAGCAAGATTGGCATTCCGTATAATGAATTCACATCTACATCTTTAGCTTCCTTATCCTTTGCTTTTGCTTGATTTACCACATCCGGATTTAAAGCAATAATCGCATTTAAGGATTTGGTAGAATCGCTTTCAAATTTTCGAATACGGTATAGGTAGAATAAAGTCAGTTTCTCATAAGAAAGATGACCATTTTTAATATGGGTTTGAATGGTAGGAATATCCTGCTCGATTACCATTGGTTTAATGGTGTTATAATCTTCTTCTGAAAAATAGGCAAGATCTTCATCAAAAGGTTTAAAAACCTCATTCATATCCAGGAACTTAGATTGAAATAATTTGAATTTCATACGTCTATTTCTGTGTTCCTGCTGCTTTTCTAGAGCTGCGGACTCATCATATTTTGTAAAAATTACTGGCTCTTGTCTTTCTTTACAAGAACAAATTAATATGATAATTGCTAGTACATAAAGTGCTTTTCTCATTTGAAATTTATTAAAACTCAAAGATAAGGAATCTACTTACTCCATTTCAAATTGACAATTTGCGATTTCATTCGCATTCTATAGAATGGATTAGTTGAAAAAAGAGTCTACGAATTCGTGTTTATTAAAGACTTGTAAGTCATCAATGCCTTCGCCTACTCCTATATATTTAACAGGTATTTGAAATTGATCAGAAATACCAATAACGACACCACCTTTCGCAGTTCCGTCTAATTTGGTAACAGCAAGGGAACTAACTTCTGTAGCTTTGGTGAACTGTTTCGCTTGTTCAAAGGCATTTTGCCCAGTAGAACCGTCTAATACTAAAAGGACATCATGAGGAGCATCACCAACCACCTTTTGCATTACACGTTTAATCTTAGAAAGCTCGTTCATCAAATTCACCTTGTTGTGCAATCTACCGGCAGTGTCAATGATAACCACATCGGCGTCTTGTGCAACCGCAGAGGTTAAGGTATCATAAGCCACAGATGCAGGGTCTGAGCCCATATTTTGTTTTACAATGGGAACCTCTACTCGTTCTGCCCAAACTTGTAATTGATCAATTGCAGCCGCACGAAAGGTATCTGCCGCTCCTAAAACTACTTTTAATCCTTTTTGTTTGAATTGATGTGCTAATTTTCCAATAGTTGTTGTTTTTCCGACTCCGTTCACACCAACCACCATCATTACATATGGTTTGGTATTTTCTGGAACAGCGAATTCCGTTTCGTTGCCAACATTAGTTTCAGAAAGTAATCCGGCAATTTCTTCTCTAAGAATTGTATTCAGCTCATCAGTACTCACATATTTATCGCGCGCAACGCGCTCTTCAATTCGGTCGATAACTTTTAATGTGGTGTTCACACCAACATCCGAAGAAACCAAAACCTCCTCGAGATTATCTAGTACGTCATCATCAACTTTAGATTTACCAACTACGGCTTTCGATAGCTTTCCGAAGAAACTCTCTTTGGACTTTTCTAATCCTTTATCTAAGGTTTCTTTTTTTTCTTTTGAGAAGATTTTTTTGAAGAAGCTCATTACAAAAAATTGAAATGTAAATATATAAAAAAAGCCACTTTCAATAGGTTGAAAGCAGCTATATATGTAGTCTTAATAGTTTCTTACTTTTTCGCTAAAAAGTTGTTTACTTCAGTTGGATCCATGATAGACTCAACAAACGTGTAAGCTCCAGTTTTAGGTGATTTAACCATTTTGATAGCTTTGGTTAATCTATTTGATCCTGTTTGTAATGATGCTACTGCTTTCTTTGCCATGGTGTAATGTTTTTATAAAATCAATTACTTGATTTCTTTGTGAACAGTCATTCTTTTTAAGATAGGATTGAATTTTTTAATTTCCATTCTATCTGGCGTATTCTTCTTGTTCTTCGTAGTAATATATCTAGAAGTTCCAGGCATACCTGTTGCTTTGTGCTCTGTGCACTCTAAAATTACTTGAACTCTATTTCCTTTCTTTGCCATCTTGTATTATTTTAAAGGATAATTATTTAGTTAAAAAACCTTTGGCTCTCGCTTCTTTAATTACCGCTGAAATACCCTTTTTATTGATATTTTTTAAAGCTGATGTAGATACTTTTAAAGTGATCCAACGATCTTCTTCAGGTAAATAAAAACGTTTTGTGGTTAAGTTAGCATTGAACTTTCTTTTTGTTCTGTTCAAAGCGTGAGAAACATTGTTCCCCACCATTGCTTTCTTCCCTGTTAATTCACAAACTCTAGACATTTTGTTACCTTTTTTACTGTTAACTTTTAACGAGGTGCAAATCTACGAATAATTATAAAGTTGAACAAAACAATTATTACAAAAATTTAACGCAATTCTTTTAAAAGTAATTCTAAGGATTTGTTTACGGTTTTATTGATCACTTTTTCTCTGGGCTGACCAAAGTTAAATTCGAATGATTTTACCCCTTCTTTTCCAGCTATAGCAATGTATACCAAGCCAACAGTTTTGTCATTATTGTCGGTTGTTGGACCTGCATTTCCGGTTACTGCAATACTGTAATCTGAAGCAAATTTTTCTAGTGCTCCTTCGGCCATCTGCTCAGCAACTTCTGCACTAACAGTGGTATAGGTTTTTATGTGCTCTTTTGACACATTTAACAGCTCCACTTTTAAATCTTCCTGATACGCGATAATACTTCCTAAAAAATACTTGGAAGAACCTGGAATTGATACTAAACTTGCAGCTATTTTACCCCCAGTTAAACTTTCTGCTGTAGCAATGGTTTTTCCTTTTTTTGTTAGTATCTGACCGATGCTTTTCTCTAATGAATTATTATCATCCAAACCCACATAAATATCGGCCACTAGACACTTTAACTCCTCTACTTTTAAATGTAATTCTTGTTCTAGCGATTCTTTTTCTGAACCTTTTGCTGATAATCTTAAACGCACTCTCCCGAAGGATGGTAAATAGGCCAATTTGATATGCTGCGGAAGGTTATTTTCAAAATCTTCAATACGTTCTGCAATATTGCTCTCCCCTTCTCCATACGTCATCAAAGTCTTGTGAAGAATGAAAGGCAATTTGAATTGCTGCTGAATTCTGGGTAGCACCTCATTTTTAATCAGAGCTTTCATTTCATAAGGCACTCCTGGCAATGAGATAAACACAGTTTCGTTCTCGTAAAACCACATTCCGGGAGCCGTCCCAAAACGATTCTTTAATAAGGTTGCTTTGGATGGTATCAAGGCCTGCTGATTTTGAATCGGTTTGAATGGAATATTAAATTTAGCGAACATGGTTTTGATATGAGTAATCACCTCTGGATATTCAACCATAACATCATTATCAAAGAATTCGGCTAGTGTTTTTTTGGTAATATCATCCTTAGTTGGACCTAACCCGCCAGTAATGATAATCACATTGGCGCGCGTTTGCGCCTCTGCTAAGGTTGTTAGAATATGTTGTTTTTCATCCTGAATGGATGTAATCTGATACACAGATACTCCAATTTTATTCAATTGCTGGGCAATCCATTGCGAATTGGTGTCAACAATCTGCCCGATTAGAATTTCATCGCCAATGGTAATGATTTCCGCATTCATCTACTTCACTTTAATTTTAAAGGCTTCTCGCCCTTCTAATGTTCCAATTAGCACATCATTTTCTTCCACTTTTCCAACTCCTGCGGGTGTTCCTGTAAAAATGATATCGCCTTTTTTGAGCATAAAATACTGAGAAACATAGGCGATCAATTCATCAATTTTCCACAGCATTGCGGTTGAATTCCCATCCTGAACTATCGCATCGTTTTTTAATAATTGGAATTTAATTTCCTTTAAATCGAATTCCGATTTCGGATAGAATTCTCCAATGACAGCACTACCATCAAAGGCTTTTGCCTTTTCCCATGGCAATCCTTTTTCTTTGCATTTTGATTGCACATCTCTAGCTGTAAAATCAATACCTAAACCGATTTCATCATAATATTTATGGGCAAATTTCTCTTGAATATGCTTTCCGACTTTATTGATTTTTACCAAAATCTCTACCTCATGATGTACATCATTTGAAAAAGGGGGAATGAAAAACGGATTTCTTTTGGGTAAAATTGCTGAGTCAGGCTTCATGAATACAACCGGATTCGTTGGCCTTTCATTAGCTAACTCTTCTATATGTTTGGCGTAGTTTCGCCCGATACAAATTATCTTCATAATTCAATTATCGATTTTATGGAATCCATTTCTTTTCGAAGTTCGGCTTGCGTTTTTCTAGGAACGCATCTCTTCCTTCTTTCGCCTCATTTGTCATGTAGGCCAATCGAGTGGCTTCACCTGCAAATACTTGCTGACCAACCATTCCATCATCCGTTAGGTTCATCGCAAACTTTAGCATTTTAATCGATGTTGGACTCTTGGCTAAAATTTCCTGAGCCCATTCATAGGCTGTGCTTTCTAATTCATCATGCGGAATCACAGCATTTACCATTCCCATTTCATAGGCCTCCTGAGCAGAGTAGTTTCTACCTAAAAAGAAAATCTCACGTGCTTTCTTCTGACCCACCATTTTTGCTAAATAAGCAGAACCATAACCTCCATCAAAAGAGGTAACATCGGCATCCGTTTGCTTGAAAATGGCATTTTCTTTACTCGCCAAGGTCAAGTCGCAAACCACGTGCAAACTATGTCCGCCACCAACAGCCCATCCGGGTACTACAGCAATCACAGCTTTCGGCATAAAACGAATCAAACGCTGTACTTCTAAAATATTTAAACGATGGTATCCATCATCACCCACATATCCTTGATGCCCACGTGCTTTTTGATCACCTCCAGAGCAGAAACTCCAAATTCCGTCTTTGGTACTTGGTCCTTCTGCAGAAAGTAATACGACTCCAATTGAAGTATCTTCTCCAGCATCATAAAAAGCATCATACAATTCGGATGTCGTTTTTGGACGAAACGCATTACGAACATTCGGTCTATTGAAAGCAATTCGGGCTACACCATTCGATTTTTTATACGTGATGTCCTCATAAACTTTGGCGGTTTTCCATTCGGGTTGCATCATAATATTGTGAGTTTCTCGTTTATTTTAAATAAATTTCAACAAAAATACGCAATCGACCTATGGTAAAAAACGCTATCCTCATATTTCTTTTCACCTGTTCAACAGTTTATGGTCAACAAATCCTAACCACAACAATTGAATCCGATTATCTTGAAAACTCAAGAGATGTGCGCATCTACATTCCGAAAAGCTATGAATTGGATAGTGTTAAAAGCTATCCGTTAGCGATTGTATTTGATGCAGAATTCCTCTTTGATATTTACGTTGGAAATTCAGTATTATTTGCCTCAAAGGACAAAGCTCCTGAGCAGATTGTAGTTGGTATAAATATGGCTGAAACTAGAAAAAATGATACCTATTTCAATATCAATACAGGACAATTGAATCCGACGAATCAAGCGTTTTACGAATTCATTCGGGATGAAGTAACCTTTTATATGGAAAGCAATTATCGGACTTCTCCCTTCATCAGCTTAATTGGAACAGGAACATCAGCAAATTTAATTTCACAGTTTCTAAAAGAGTCGAAACCCATATTTAACGCGTATGTGTGTATCAACCCGATTTTTTCTGATTTTATTCGTCAGCAAATGCAAAACTTTGCCCTTGAAAGATATGGCAAAGAAGACAATACCTTTTATCTCTACACCAATAACTCAAATACATTTTCGCCCAAACGTCAAACGCTAATCAATCAGGTACAAACCTTTCTCGGCAATTACGAAATTGAGAATTTCAATATTGTGAACGATTACATCACTACAAAAAGTAGTATTTCAACGATTGGTGAAGCCATACCAAGAGCGATTACCAAAGTTTTTGAATTGTATTCACCCATTTCAAAGGATGAGTTTGATACGAAAATCAAGAATTTATCTCCAGAGGATGCCATTGCCTATTTAGAAAACAAGTACATCGAAATTGAATTTTTATTCGGAAGTAATTTAGGGATTCGCGAACAGGATGTATTTGCTATAGAATCCATTATTATCGATAAAGAAAACGGAGATTATTTGAGAGATTTCGGAAAAATGATTTTGAAACTCTTCCCTTCTTCTCCTTTGGGCGATTATTATATTGGCCGTTACTACGAGGAAGGAAATATGATTAAAAAGGCATTAAAACACTATAAAATAGGTTATGGAAAAATGGATCCTTCAGACCCTAATGCCGATAAGTTTTATGAGAATATCTTGAGATTAAGAGGACAGTAGTTGAGTTTTGAGTTTCTAGTGTTTAGTTTTTAATTATCAACTAAAGACTTAAAATTTAAAACTACTTTTTCAGTTCGATTCGGTCGTCCTTAAGAACAATCAGCTTTTTCTTGTACAGGTTCCCAATTGCTTTTTTAAATGCTTTTTTACTCATTTGCAACTGGAATTTAATAGCTTCTGGCGAGCTTTTGTCTGTTAATCGAAGTGATCCATCTCCAGAACTTTTAAGTTTCTTTAAAATGGTATTGACATCCTGATCAATTACATTTCGAAATCCCTGAGGGTGAAGCGACGCATCAATTTTACCGTCTTCTCGTAATTTTTTGACATAACCGTCAATGGTTATTCCTTCTTCTATATCCTGAAACACCTCGTTTCGGTACAGAAGGCCTTCATGCTCCTGATTAATTACTACAGAATAACCCAGAGCTGTTTCTTTATTGATAAATAATTTGACTTTATCGCCTTCTTTTAATTCCATTATTCGAGATGTTTAAAGTAGGATTTTAAAATCCCATCATTCTCCTGACTAGGAGTAAATATTTCTAATATTCTAGGGTTTTCTGACGCATCAAAAAATCCGTTTAAGCCATTTTCTACGGTTTCTTCTGAATAGGCTTTTCGATACTCAAATCCGTAAGTCTTCGCTAGATGCTCTGCGGTTAAACAGTGCGGTGTTTCGAAATACTGAATCGCATTTGTTGATGATGGCCCAGGAATGATTTTAAAAATACCTCCTCCGGAATTGTTCACTAGAATAATTCTAAAATCCTTAGGTATTTCTTTATTCCACAATGCGTTGCTATCGTAAAAGAAACTCAAATCACCCGTAATCAATGTAGTTTGTTCTTCGGATGCATAGGCTGCTCCAATTGCCGTACTTGTACTTCCGTCGATTCCGCTAGTACCGCGGTTGCAATAGGTTTCAATCGTCGAATCTATGGTGAATAATTGCGCATATCGAATGATGGCACTATTACTCATTTGCAACTTGGTATGAGAAGGTATGGCCTCTAAAACCTGTTCAAACACCTTAAAATCCGAATGTGTAACTGTATTTATATATGAGCTATGCTTCTCTCTTTTGTCATCACGAATAGCTAACCAATGATCGCGATATCCGTTCGATTTCATTTCAATGACCGCGTTGAATCGCTTAAAGAAATCAACCGGATTGGTTTGAATAAATTCAGACAAACAGAAAAAAGTATTCATCGCTTTTTTCTCATCAATATTCCAATGGTGTTTGGGCTGATAGGTACGTAAAAACTTTTTAATTTTCTTCGATACAATCATTCCGCCAAAAGTCAACAGAATATCTGGTTGTAAGGCCTTGAATCCATCATCATCCAATGAGAAAATCAATTGATCAATTGAATTAATGGCTTTCTCGTGGTGTAAATTCGAAGTGGTTTCTGTTAGAAGTAAAACCGAAGGATCATCGGCATACATGTCCATTAATTGGTGCAATTCAGCATCCGGATAATTCACACCTACTACTATCATTTTTCGCTCCGAGGAATTCCAGACTTTAGCCAATTTTGAATAATCAATATTGTTGTTATCGAGATAACTGGTATTGATATTCGGAAAATCAAAATGAGTTAAGGCATCGACTGTTTCGTATAGCGGTTCATCAAACGGAATATTTATATGTACCGGACCTTTTTGAGCGATTGCTGTATTTAAAGCCTCCGAAATTAATTGCTGATTTTGTCGCTGAATCATATCCGCAGCATTCGAATTCAAGTTTTCATTTTCAACAAGATTCGCCGAAAACAAAATGTGCTTGTCAAATACATTTTCCTGGCGGATGGTTTGTCCGTCACCAATATCAATCAAATGTTTGGGTCGATCCGCAGAAAGAACAATCAAAGGAATATTACTGTAAAAAGCCTCTGCGATTCCCGGATAATAATTCAACATAGCAGACCCTGATGTACATAAAACGGCAACAGGTTTCTGTTTTTGCTGAGCGATACCCAAGGCGAAAAACGCTGCCGATCGTTCATCTACAATACTGACCGTATCAATTTCTGGATGGTTCGTAAAACCAATAGTTAACGGAGCATTTCGTGAACCTGGAGAAATAACGACAGTGTCAATATTGAAGTGTTGACACGCCGAAATAACCAATTGTGCTAATTCCTTTTTTGGGTACATTTTCTAGGGATCAAAGATACGTACTAATCCCGATTTATCATCGATATTTCGAGTAGGTATAAAAAAAGAAAGTTAGAATTTCTTCTAACTTTCTTTAGGTATGTAATTGTGATTAGTTTCCTTTCTTGTAATCGGCTAAGAACTTCGCTAATCCGATATCTGTTAATGGATGTTTTAGCAATCCAGAAATTGCGCTTAATGGCCCTGTCATGACATCGGCACCAATTTTGGCACAATCAATAATATGCATGATATGACGAACAGATGCCGCTAAGATTTCAGTTTCAAATCCGTAGTTATCATAAATCGTTCTGATTTCTGCAATCAGGTTTAAACCATCTGTAGAAATATCATCCAAACGACCAATAAATGGCGAAACATAAGTTGCTCCTGCTTTCGCAGCTAATAAAGCCTGACCCGCCGAAAATACTAAAGTAACGTTAGTTTTAATTCCTCTATCTGAGAAATATTTACAAGCCTTTACACCATCAGCAATCATTGGCAATTTTACAACGATTTGAGGATTTAATGCTGCAAGAGCCTCACCTTCGCTAACCATCCCTTCAAAATCTGTAGAAATCACTTCCGCCGAAACATCACCATCTACAATTTCGCAAATAGTCTTGTAATGATTAATAATGTTTTCCTCTCCCGTGATTCCTTCTTTCGCCATTAAAGATGGGTTTGTTGTTACACCGTCTAAAATCCCTAAGGACTGCGCTTCACGAATCTGGTCTAAATTCGCTGTATCAATAAAAAATTTCATTCGAATAAAAATTTAACGGTGTAAAGATAGGTAGCATAATTAAAAAATCTGAGACCAACAACCGAAACTTTTCATGAGTTATCAATAATTGAATTATCATGTGCTTAAAGAAATGAGCTTACACAGGAATAAGAAAACTGTGAAGAGAAAAATTGCTCCTATTCAACTATTAAAAATCAAAACGCTTGAAGAAGTTTTGTGAAGCTCGGTTCGCCAAATGTAACGAATGTTTTGCGCTATAATTTATAGTGATTCATTAGAAGCTTTTCATAAGCCCTATCGGGGAGAATTCTTTTGAGTACTATCGAGAACTTCTCCATAAAACCACCAACTTTATAGTGAATTTTACGGTTTTTTGTATTGATGATTTGATCTACTTTTTTTGCCAATACCACAGGATTCATTCCAGAATCCACATGGGTATTCATCAACGCTAAGTTTTCTTTGTATTTCTCTTTATAAGCTGAATCTTCAAATACAGGCGTATGATAACGACCTGCGGCAATATTAGTGGCAAAATCTCCCGGAGCAACCGAAACCACATCAACTCCGAATTGCTTCGCTTCCATGCTCAACGCTTCTGTTGCTATGGCAAAAGCACTTTTAGATGCCGAATAAATTCCACGGAATGGCAGTCCCATATATCCAGCAATTGAAGTTACATTGATAACCAATCCAGATCCTTGCTCACGCATTTGAGGTAAAACCTCTTTTACGACATCCAGAGAACCAAAGAAATTGGTGTTAAAAACACGCCGCATTTCAGAAGTTGGCGTATCCTCTACAGGCCCTGTAATTCCCATTCCGGCATTATTGACCAACACATCCAATCGCCCTTCATTTTCTATAATCGAACCAACTGCCTTTTCAATAGAATTTGTATCCAAAACATCTAAGGCAATCATTTTCATTTTAGAAGTAGCGTCTTCTTTCGGGTTTCTGCTGGTTCCATACACCACAAACCCTTTATTAGATAAATAATGACCAATGGCTTTCCCGATTCCAGAGGAGGCACCGGTAATGAGTACAACTTTAGACATGAATACTATTGATTTTCGACAAAGATGAGAAAAGAAACAGAAGGAAACAAAAAATGGCAAGCTACCTACATCACACCGCTACGACCTAATACCCTTGCTGCGTTCCCACCCTGGGGGATTCAAAGGGAGCTGGTTGTGTAGGACTTGCCGTTGCAAATTTACAACGGATTTCCTGTTTGAGAAATAAAAAGTTGAAAATTTATGTAACATAATCAACTGTTAAGAAACTCATAATAGAATTGTGTCTTGTAAACCAATCAAAAGAATATATTTGTAGAACTAATGAAAACTTTAATCAATGGAAAATCAAACATCTAGCAAAGGAATTATTTTAAACAATGGCTTATACTTAGGTCTAATTGGGGTTATTACTGCATTAATCTTATATGCAATGGGCAAATCCTTAGAACTACAATGGGTTTCTAGCGTAGTGGGATTTGTAGCTACTGTAGCTTTTATCATTTTCGGAATCAAGCAATACAAAGATGCCAATGGCGGATTTATTTCTTGGGGACAAGGCGTTAAAATCGGAATGGGAATCGTGATGATTAGTGCGTTAATCACTATTGCTTACACCATTCTTTTCACAACCGTAATCGAACCAGATTTCCAAGCACAAGCTATGGAAGTTCAAAAGCAAGCATGGATAGATCAAGGACTATCGGATGAACAAATCGAAGCAGCAGCAGATATGGCTGAAAAATTTCAGGGACCGGGAATCGCATCTGCTTTCATTTTAGCATTTTCTGCCTTCATCGGATTCGTAATTTCTGCAATCGTTTCAGCCATCATGAAAAAGTCGGAGAACGACGGATATTAAAAATTTGTGAACATTCAGAAATCTGTGTTTAAAAATGTACCTTTGAACTAAAGTAGTTCAAGAGTTCAAATGGATATCTCGATAGTAATACCACTTCTTAACGAAGAAGAATCTTTACAAGAATTACACGATTGGATTGTATCTGTCATGCAATCCAATCGTTATGTTTATGAGCTTGTATTTATCGACGATGGCAGTTCAGATTCTTCTTGGGAAATCATTCAAAAATTATCAACTTCCAACCCTTCTGTAAAAGGAATTCGATTTCAAAAAAACTTTGGAAAATCTCAGGCATTAAATGCTGGTTTTTCAATAGTTAAAGGAGATGTGGTTATCACTATGGATGCTGACTTACAAGATAATCCGGAAGAAATCCCCGAACTATTTGACCTGATAAAAAATCAGAATTTTGATTTAATTTCTGGATGGAAAAAGAAACGGTATGATAATGTGATTACCAAAAACATTCCATCTAAATTGTTTAATGCAATTGCTAGAAAGACTTCAGGTCTCAAGCTACACGATTTTAATTGCGGATTAAAAGCTTACAAAAATGAAGTTGTCAAAACGGTCAACGTAAGTGGCGAAATGCATCGATACATTCCAGTCCTTGCCAAAAATGCTGGATTCAATAATATTAGCGAAAAAGTTGTTCAACATCAAGCTAGAAAATATGGCGAAACAAAATTTGGTATGAGTAGATTTATTAACGGATTTTTAGACTTAATTACCTTGTCATTTTTATCAAAATTTGACAAAAGACCAATGCATTTTTTCGGTTTGCTCGGCACCTTGATGTTTTTGGTCGGATTTTCATCCGCAGCATACATTGGTATCACTAAATTGCACAAATTATCCAATGGAATGAAAACCATTTTGGTAACAAATAATCCGTGGTTTTATATTGCATTAACAACTATGATTTTAGGAACTTTGTTGTTCCTAGCAGGGTTTCTTGGTGAGTTGATCATCAAAAATAACCCTAACAAAAAACATTACGAAATAAAAGAAACAAGTAACTAAATTAAAAAGTAAAAATGATGGACATTGTTCAAAAGGCGAATGACTGGTTAACGGAGACCTTTGACAACGAAACAAAAGAAGAAGTAAAAGCATTATTAACCGAAGATCCTAAAGATTTAGAAGATCGATTTTATAAAGATCTCGAATTCGGTACCGGAGGAATGCGCGGGACTATGGGCGCAGGAACCAACCGAATCAACAAATATACACTTGGAAAAGCAACACAAGGATTAGCAAACTATCTGTTACAAACAAAAGGGGATACAAATCTAAAAGTAGCGATCGCTTTCGATTGTAGACACAACAGTAAAAAATTTGCTAAAGTGGTTGCTGATGTACTTTCTGCAAATCATATTCGTGTTTTCTTATTCGAGGATTTAAGACCAACTCCTGAGCTGTCTTTTGCAGTGCGTCATTTAAATTGTGATGCCGGAATTGTTTTAACCGCATCTCATAATCCGCCAGAATACAATGGATACAAAGTGTATTGGACAGATGGTGGTCAAATTGTACCACCTCAGGATAGTGGAATAATTAGTGAAGTAAATGCCTTGGAATATTCTGAAATTAATTTCGATGCCAATGAGAATTTGATCACGGTAGTCGGAAAAGAAGTGGACGAAGTTTTCACGGATGCATCGGTAGCGAACGGAACATTATATTCAGATATCGACAGAGATAATTTAAAAATTGTGTTTACCTCGCTTCATGGAACATCAATCATGTCTATTCCAGAAACTTTGAGAAAGGCTGGTTATACAGATGTTCATATCATTGAAGAGCAGCGCGAACCAAATGGAGATTTCCCAACGGTTAAATCGCCAAACCCAGAAGAACCAGAAGCATTGCAAATGGCTACTGATTTAGCTTCTCAAATTGATGCCGATATCGTTGTGGGTACAGATCCTGATTGTGACCGATTAGGAGTGGCAGTAAAGGACCAGGATGGTAACATCAAATTATTGAATGGTAATCAAACCATGGTGGTAATGACCAAATTTCTTTTGGACAAATGGAAGGAGAGCGGAAAAATTAACGGCAAACAATTCGTTGGTTCGACCATCGTTTCTACGGAATTGGTAAATGCGCTTGCTGATAGTTATGATGTGGAAACCAAAGTAGGATTAACCGGATTCAAATGGATTGCCAAAATGATTAAAGATTATCCAGAATTAGAATTGATTGGTGGTGGTGAAGAAAGTTTCGGATATATGGTGGGCGATTTTGTTCGTGATAAAGATGCGGTTACCGCTACCTTATTAGCCTGTGAAATCGCAGCTTACGCAAAACAAAACGGCAGTTCATTCTATGAAGAATTATTAAAGATTTATACCACATACGGATTCTATAAAGAGCACTTGATTTCCATCACGAAAAAAGGAAAAGAGGGAGCGGAAGAAATTCGGAAGATGCTGAGCGATATGCGAAGTAATCCCTTAACCACAATCGATGGTGAAAAAGTAGTTACCTTGTCAGATTATCAGGAGTCGACTCAAAAGAATATTATCACAGGTGAAGTAACCACAATCGATTTACCAAAATCGAACGTATTAATTTACCATACAGAAAACGGTTCTCGCATTGCCGCAAGACCAAGTGGTACTGAACCAAAAATTAAATTCTATTTTAGTGTAAATTCAACTTTAGATGACGTTTCAAATACAAAATCAGTTGAAGCTGAATTGGATGCTAAAATTCAACGCATTATCAAGGAAATGAACTTGAATTAATGAAGTACTTTAAAGAGGTTTTAAAATACGAAAAGAAGTACAGAAAGTTTACTGTTTTAAACATTCTGTTCAACATTCTGTATGCAGTATTTAATGTGCTATCGGTTTTGGCATTCATTCCTGTTTTGAGTATTCTTTTCGGTCAAGAAAAAAAGATCGAGGCCAAACCTGTTTATGAAGGGCTGTCATCTGGGGGAGATTATTTAAAAGAGAATTTTTATTACTTTATTTCTCAGAAAATGGAAAATGAAGGGGAAATTAAAACACTACTTTTCATTTGTCTACTGGCACTATCGTTATTTTTCTTAAAAAACTTCTTTCGTTATCTGGCCTCTTACGCCATAACCTTTCTAAGAACAGGAATCGTAATAGATATTCGAGATCAGTTGTATCATAAGGTGTTAGAGTTACC
>JALQZD010000235.1 GCA_023258495.1 Polaribacter sp. | reverse complement strand
AATTCCTGTAGGTGGTTTCCGAATGATTGATGGTGGTGAAGCAGACGATAAAATTATTGCAATTTTAAAAGGAGATCAAGCTTACGGTGATATTAAGGATATCTCAGACATGCCGAAAATGGTCATCGACAGAGTAAAGCACTTTTTCCTCACTTACAAAGATTTGGAAGGAAACAGTAAAAATGTGGAAATCACTCACGTATATGGTGCTGACGAAGCAAAAGAAGTTATCAAGAGAAGTTTTGACGACTATACTGCTAAGTTCGGAAATGCAGACCAAGCATTAGCAGAAGCATTGATGCAAGCGTTAGGCGTAAAAGCATAGGGGCAAAAGGTTGTGCGCTTAGCGCGTTGCAGGTTTCAAGTTTCAGGTTATGCGCAACCTGCAACCTTTAACCTGTTCCGAAGAAGGTATTTTTTAGGCGCTCTTTTTGTTAGTTTCGTAACCGAATTTCAGCAAAAGATTATACGATATTATGCGTCAGCTTTTATTTTTCATAGTTTTCACAGGTATTTCGATCTTCGGAAATAGTCAAACTGTTTTTGACAAAACACGTCATGACTTTGGCGAAATCTATTCCTATTCCGACCGTTTTGTTGATATCTACATAAAGAATAATACAGGAGATGTTGCGTATATTTTGAGTGTTAAAAAACCTGCGGAGGTTGTCTACATTCAACGTGGAGCTATGATGTTGAAAGACAGTTCTACCGTTCTTCGTTTTCAAGTAAATCCTACTAAAAAAGGTCGATTTAATTATGAAATACCCGTTTACACTAGTGACCGAAATGAACCTACCATCATTCGTTTGAAAGGGGAAATGAAAGATGTTCCAGAAAGAGGCAATAATAGTTTTACATCCTGCCCTAACTTCAACCAACAGCCCGGCGATGGTAATCCCCTCGATTTTTCTCTGACCGTTCTTACCATTGATGAAGAAACGAAGAAGCCATTGGAAAAATCTTCCGTTACTATCCTTCAAAATGGTCGTCCCATCGCCAAATGGACAACCAAACGTGATGGGAAATATACCGACCAAATTCCACTTGGGCTCACATATTTCTATGCATCAAATTCAGATTACTACCCAGCAGAGTTAGGAGCTTACGTGAATTTCAAGCGTAACTTTATTGTTCTAGAGCTGACTAAAAAAGAAGTCATTGAAGACGAACCCTTTATCGCTGAAATTCCACCACAAGAAAATGAAATCGAAATCATTGATGATCCTGTTGAAGAAAATGAAAGTGCCCTCCTTGATAAACTAAAAGACATCCTTGAAAAAGAAGAGCCGGTAGTTGATTCTGTTCCCAGTTTCGATGACATCATACCCCCCGCTCTTGCAGAATTACCTTCGGACAATTTCGATGCAAAATACTTCAACCCCATCAACATTGTATTTGTCATTGACGTCTCTTCTTCTATGAGTCAAGCGGATCGTTTAGAACTCATGAAATACTCTTTATTTGAATTATCGGATATGCTTCGTCCAGAGGACAGAATCGCACTGGTGTCCTAT
>JALQZD010000213.1 GCA_023258495.1 Polaribacter sp. | reverse complement strand
TTTCGCAATTGCATTCGGGAATCATCCAGCGGAAAATAAATGAGAATCATGTGGTAGAAGTGGCAGCTTTTAATCAAGGGAAACTGAAATTATTAGGGACTAATTATCAGCCAAATCCTGATGATCGTATGAAAGCAAACTTGGAATTGTATCCATTTGCTAAAAAACGAAATACCAAGACCTTGATAGAACCCATCATCCGTAGAAGAATAGCTGAAGAATTTGAAAAAGAACGCTTAGACCAGGAAAATGAGTAGGAAATCAGTTGCACATTTAGAAATCAAAAATTCGGATTCGAAAGCCAAATCTGATTTTTATCACGAGGACTTTGTGGCAGGAATTGCGCCAAACCTTAGAGGCCCCTATTCCACCATGTATGTAAGAAGACCATGGACAATTCGTCAATACGCAGGATTTTCAACAGCAGAAGAGAGTAATGCGTTTTACCGAAGAAACTTAGCTGCAGGGCAAAAAGGATTATCGGTTGCCTTTGATTTGGCTACCCATAGAGGATACGATTCCGATCATGAGCGTGTTCAGGGTGATGTTGGGAAAGCAGGTGTAGCCATAGATTCTGTGGAAGATATGAAGGTCTTATTCGACGGAATTCCGTTGGATAAAATGTCGGTTTCCATGACCATGAATGGTGCTGTTTTACCCATCATGGCATTTTACATTGTAGCTGCAGAAGAACAAGGTGTTGATCCGAATTTGTTATCGGGAACCATTCAGAATGATATATTGAAGGAGTTCATGGTGCGAAATACCTACATCTATCCTCCTACACCTTCCATGAAAATCATTGCTGATATTTTCGAATATACCAGTAAAAACATGCCAAAATTCAATTCGATTTCGATTTCTGGATACCATATGCAGGAAGCAGGTGCCACTCCTGAGATTGAATTAGCTTACACTTTGGCAGACGGATTAGAATACATTCGCACTGGATTAAAAGCAGGAATGGATATCGATGCTTTTGCTCCTAGATTATCATTTTTCTGGGCTATCGGAATGGATCACTTTAAAGAAATTGCCAAAATGAGAGCGGCCCGAATGTTATGGGCGAAGATTGTTAGTCAATTCAATCCGAAAAATCCGAAGTCATTGGCATTGCGAACACATTCACAAACCAGTGGTTGGAGTTTAACAGAACAAGACCCGTTCAATAATGTGGCGCGAACTACAATTGAAGCCATGGCAGCAGCCTTTGGCGGAACACAGAGTTTGCACACCAACGCCTTGGATGAGGCCATTGCCTTACCCACCGATTTTTCGGCACGAATTGCACGTAATACACAAATTTACTTACAAGAAGAAACCCATATCACCAAAACAGTAGATCCTTGGGCGGGTAGTTATTACGTGGAGGGAATGACAGAAGAAATTGCGCATAAAGCGTGGGAGTTATTGCAGGAGGTTGAAGAACTTGGCGGAATGACAAAAGCCATCGAAAAAGGTATTCCGAAAATGCGTATCGAAGAAGCGGCAGCCATCAAACAAGCGAAGATTGATAGCAATCAGGATGTGATTGTTGGTGTAAACAAGTATGCCTTAGATCAGGAAGATCCATTACATATTCTTGAAGTAGATAACGATGCCGTTCGTAATTCTCAAATCGAACGATTGGAAGCCTTAAAAAAGGATAGAAATACCTCAGAAGTAACGGAAGCGCTAAAGAATTTGACGGCCTGTGCTAAAACAGGTGACGGAAATTTATTAGCTTTAGCAGTAGATGCAGCTCGAAAACGAGCCACTCTCGGAGAAATCTCAGATGCATTAGAAGAAATTTTTGGAAGACACAAAGCAACGCACAAAACAATTGCAGGCGTGTATAGTAAAGAAATAAAAGACGATAGCCTGTTTAGAAAGGCCACAGAATTATCTAACCAATTTGCAGAAATGGAAGGTCGCCGACCTCGAATTATGATTGCAAAATTAGGTCAGGATGGTCACGATCGTGGGGCAAAAGTGGTGGCTACAGGCTATGCTGATTTAGGATTTGATGTAGATATCGGGCCCTTATTCCAGACACCAAAAGAGGCGGCCAAACAAGCGGTTGAAAATGATGTACATATTTTAGGGATTTCATCCTTAGCAGCAGGTCATAAAACATTGGTTCCACAGGTAATTGCCGAACTTAAAAAGTACGACCGTGAAGATATTATGGTGATTGTAGGAGGTGTAATTCCGGCGCAAGATTATCAATTTTTGTTTGATGCAGGTGCAGTCGGAATATATGGGCCAGGAACCAAAATCGCTCAAGCAGCTATTGAATTGTTAGAAATTTTGATTGAATCAACAGAAGAATAATAATTAACTCAACGAATTATGAAACGAATAGGAATCCTAATCCTGTGTTTACTTGTTTTTCAGGTGAATACTGCGCAGAAAAAACTTTCAAAGAACAAAAAAGCGTTGATCGCTTCTATTGAAAAACACAAAAAGGAACTCATTCGGATCAGTGATGAAATTTGGGCAAATGCAGAAACCGCATTTGAAGAAACCAAATCAGCAAAAATACTTGCGGATTACGCCGAAGCACAAGGCTTCAAAGTAGAGCGCGGAGTAGCTGAGATTCCTACCGCTTTTGTGGCAACTCCCATGTATGGAGCTATGTGCACCGGTAGTTATTCTAAATCTATTGCTGATTTAACTGGATTGTGTACTAGATACGGAATTCAGATGCAGTTGTATTATTTGTTTAATGAATCTTTAATTACAAGAGCACGTAATTATTGTGTTGATGAATTTCTTCGATCTGAGGCAACACATTTAATGTTTATTGATTCAGATATTGGTTTTAATCCAAATGATGTACT
>JALQZD010000123.1 GCA_023258495.1 Polaribacter sp. | reverse complement strand
GTCCATTATAGGAATGTGCAGAAGGCCCAAGCCCAATATAATTTTTTCCTTGCCAATACGCCGAATTATTACGACTCAAATAGCCTTCTTTTCCAAAGTTTGAGGTTTCATAATGAATGAATCCTGCAGCATCCAATTTATCAATCAGCATAAAAAACTGAATCTCTGCTTGTTCATCATCGACATCAGGAATAATTTCCTTTTCCACAAAATTGGCAAGTGCTGTTTTGGGCTCTACGGTTAGCGCGTAACTCGAAATATGAGGAACATTAAATCCTAAGGCAATATCAATATTTTCCTCCCATTGTTCATTGCTCGCTCCCGGAATTCCATAAATCAAATCAAGTGAAATATTATCAAAGTATTGGGTTGCGATTTCAAGACATTTTTTTGCTTCTTCTGAATTATGAGCTCTGTTCATCAATTTGAGATCATGTTCAAAAAAAGATTGTATTCCGATGCTTAAGCGATTCACTTTTGATTTGGCCAATTCTTTTATTTTTTCTTCTGATAAATCATCTGGGTTGGCTTCTAATGTAATCTCTGGTCGATCGACTGTGTGACAATTATGAACCGCATCAATAATGGTATCTATTTCATTCTGAGAGAGCAAACTTGGGGTTCCGCCTCCAAAATAAATCGTTTCGACAACTTCATTTTGCAATTCATTTTTTCGCATTTCAATTTCACGAATGATACAAGAGACGACATCATTTTTACGTTTCATGGAAGTCGAAAAATGGAAATCGCAATAATAACATGCCTGCTTACAAAACGGTATATGTATATAAATACCAGCCATACTTCAATTATTAGTGATCGGTGATTAACTATCAGTTATTATTATTCCTGAATCTATTTATTACTTATTGGTTACGCGGTCTTCATTTTGCTTTATAAAGCTTGACCAACCCGTGTAACTTTTCCCTTTTGTTATTTTAGAAGAATTATAAAAATGACAAACAGCAGCCGCTAAACCATCGGTAGCATCCAGGTTTTTAGGTAACGTCTTCAATTGCAAAGTACTTTGGAGCATTTTTGCGACCTGTTCTTTACTTGCATTTCCATTGCCTGTAATGGCCATTTTTATCTTTTTAGGGAGGTATTCTGTAATGGGAATTTGCCGAGACAGTCCTGCAGCCATGGCGGTTCCTTGAGCCCTTCCCAGTTTTAACATCGATTGAACGTTTTTCCCGTAAAATGGAGCTTCAATAGCGATTTCATCTGGGTGGTATGTATCAATTAGTTCGATGGTTCTTTCGAAAATAAGGCGCAATTTTACATAGTGATCGTCATACTTTTTTAGTTGAAGTTCATTCATTTGAATGAATTCCATTTTTTTGCCAATCACACGAATTAATCCGAAACCCATTATGGTTGTTCCTGGATCAATTCCCAAAATAATTCGCTCGGTATTCAATGCGTCAACTCCTTTCCACAAATTTAACGATTTCAAATTTGCATTCAGGACTAATAGAAAGTTATTTGAGAAATTGAATTATAGCAATCCGCTTAATAAATCTTCGGCTTTGAACCACAAGAATAGCACGATTGCAAGAAGTAACACTAAAAATAATCCACGTTTTGGATTGGATTTTTTTCGTCTGCCGAAACGTCTTTCGAATTTCATATTTCTCATACTAAGACGAAGTTAAAACTTTTTTTGCTCTTAGCATTTCTCTTTTCCCGGGAGGGCCTGGTAAACGTTCCACCTCAAATCCAACAGCCAACATTGCTCGTCGCACGCTTCCTTTTGCAGCATAGGTAGTTAATATCCCGCCTTCTTTAAGCGCCTCATACATTTTTTGAAATATAGGTTCTGTCCATAGTTCAGGCTGATTACGAGCTCCGAAAGCATCAAAATAGATGACATCAAATGCATTCTGATCTTCGACATCTTCAAAAAACTGCTTCCGTTTCGTCAATTGAAATCCTGAAGAAATCTGGTGCTTCTCTTCCCATAATGTATCGTGCATTTTTTGAAATACATCAGCGAATGAAGTTGCTTTTAATTCTGAGATATAGTTTAGGTTTTGAACCTCATCCGTAGACACAGGATATGCTTCTACTCCAACATAATCGATCTTGAGATTTCGATTTTGAGATTCTAAAAATGTGATAAAAGCATTTAATCCAGTTCCGAACCCGATTTCTAAAATTGAAATGTCATCAGTTTCTACTTGCTCTAATCCCGATTTGATAAATACATGATAGGCCTCCTGAATAGCTCCGTGTTTGGAATGGTATTGCTCATTCCAATCGGGAAGATGAATGGTGGTTGAACCATCCGATGTGATGATAATTTCTCGTTTCAAAAATTATTTCTTCAGTAAAACACCGTGAGCTTCAAAGGCATATTCAATTTTCGGCTCGGTGATTTTAGCGATTTCTTCTTTGCTTTTTCCTGCGTCTTCTGCATAATGTCTTAACTCAGCTACAGGCGTAGTTTTTACGAATGCTTTTCCTTCAACGATTACTTCTTTTCCTTGACTGTCTAAAGGCATAAAGAATCCATAATCTTTAAAGCGTACCATGGTTTGGATAGAATCGTTTAATGGTAATTTCATCCAACACCCTTTTTTCGAACAAACTTCAGAAATTTCTGAGCTGAATTTCAAGGTTACTGTGTCCCCTTCTTTCAGTCCTTTAAATTCATCCAACATTTTAGCTGCAGTGATCGAATTTTCATCTGTGATTTGCGCTCCGAAGGAATTATAATCAGATTTCTGTTCTACTTCAGTGGGTTTTTCTGATTTACAAGCAGACACAAATAATAGGATGATAAACAATACATTAAATACTTTTTTCATGATTTTGATTTTCACTCACAAAGGTAAGAATTACCTTCATTTTTACGATGAATTTAACAAACAGAAAGCCAAATAAATTGTTTAATTTTACAGCATCAAACAACTTTCAATTCATGACGACAACTTTACGAATAGAGCGCACTCAAGAATCAAAGATAAGTTCAGTCGATTTTAGTAATTTACCTTTTGGTAGTGTGTATTCCGATCACATGTTTATCACTGAATTTATTGATGGTGAATGGAGAGATCCACGTATTGTCCCATTTGGTCCCATCAGCTTAGATCCGTCTGCAAAGATTTTTCATTACGGTCAATCTATTTTCGAAGGAATGAAAGCTTACAAAGATGAAGCTGGAGCTAAATTCTTATTCAGACCTTTAGAAAATGCACGTCGATTGAATACATCTGCCGTTCGATTAATGATGCCAGAAGTTCCAGAAGCGTTGTTCATGTCGGGTTTAAAAACCTTACTTGAGATTGATAGTGATTGGATTCCTACTTCAGATGGAAGTTCATTATACATCAGACCATTTATGTTTGCTTCTGGAAATGGATTTCATGCCTCTCCAGCAGATGCCTATACGTTCGTAATTGCCACAGCTCCTTCAGGACCTTATTTTGGAGGTGAAGTTCGTGTATTGATTGAAGAAAAATATGCACGTGCTGCGAATGGTGGCGTTGGTTTTGCAAAGGCTGGGGGTAACTATGCAGCTCAGTTTTATCCAACACAATTGGCGAGTGAGCGTGGATTCAATCAGGTGATTTGGACCGATGATAATACGCACGAATATATCGAAGAAGCTGGTGCAATGAACGTATTTGTTCGTATCAATGATACCCTGCTCACCAGCCCTACAAGTGATCGCATCTTGGACGGAGTTACACGTAAGAGCATCATCCAGTTGGCTACTGATTTAGGGATTCCAACTGAGGTTAGAAAAATCACTGTAAAGGAAGTTGTGGCTGCAGCTAAAGATGGTTCTCTTAAAGAAATTTTCGGAGCGGGAACTGCTGCGGTAATTTCACCGATTTCCGGATT
>JALQZD010000023.1 GCA_023258495.1 Polaribacter sp. | reverse complement strand
AATACTGATTCTGGCAGAATACAGGGTCCGGCACTAAAATTATGTTTTTTCATCTACTGATAAATCTTTTATAATGTTGTTAAAAATTCAATGGTATTTACGCCATCTGCATAATCCCAAAGTTGCGGATGTTGCGTTTGTCCGAAGGCTACTTCATTCTCGATAAAGTCTTTAGAAACAACACATTGAATATGTTCTTTTTCTTCGTATAATTTTATCTTTAAATCCACAGGATTGTCATAATATTCATAAAAAACGGTTGCAATTGGAGAGCTGTAGCTTTGATCTTCTTTGATCATTAAGAATCCATTTTCCAGAATGTCAAATTCGCTCATTAAGTAGACCGCTTTGTTGTAATCGTAATTATTTGCGTACTTCTGATTCGATATGATGTCTCTTTTGTGATACATCCCACCGAAGAAATCATCAAACTGATATCCTTTCGGAACAAACAATTTGGAAACACTTCGGCAACCCAATCCAAAATAGGTGAATACGTCGTCTCCAAGATTGATGTAATCTTCTTTCGACTCATTACCTGTAATCACCGCAACAGAATTTCTGCTTTTACGAATGATACTCGGTTTACTTTTAAAATAATATTCAAAATATCGTGAAGTATTATTGCTTCCAGTAGCAATTACAGCATCAAAGTCTTCTAATTTATCTTCTGTAAATTGAATTTTCCCTTTGAATTCCGGATTGGTATATTCCAAATACTTTGCTAAAAAGGGAAGGAGGTGTTTGTCTTTTGATGATTGTTTGACCAATATCGAATGACCACTCATCAAAACACAAAGGAAATCATGAAATCCAACCATTGGAATATTTCCTGCCATGATAATTGCAATCTGTTTTGAATGAACTTCTTGAAGAGTTTCTTTAGAAATCCAGTTTTCTAAGTTGCTTTTAGTCAGAGACCTAGACCAACTATCGATAGCAAAAAATAAATTTTCTTTTGTAAACCATGAATTGTTTTCACCAGCTAGTTTTAACTGATGTTTGAATCCGTCAAAAAACAAATCATTTAGTGGAATAGCATCATTTTTAACAATACCTTCCACTGTAAATTGACGTAAGAAATCGCCTAATTTTGAAAAAGCATCAATTCTATTTTGAATACTACTCATTTGGTTTGGTGAAAACTATTTTAGGTTTTATTTTTGCGAGACGCAAAGGTACATAAACTAGAAGAAAAAGATGGCAATAATAATAACTGATGAATGCATAAATTGTGGGGCTTGTGAGCCAGAATGTCCGAACACCGCGATCTACGAGGGAGCAGAGGATTGGAAATATGCTGATGGGACGGATTTAAGTGGAGATATTGTTCTTCCGAATGGAAATCAGGCCAATGCTGATGAGGAACAGGAGCCTGTTTCTGATGAGATTTATTTTATTGTTGCGGATAAGTGTACGGAATGTGTTGGTTTTCATGAAGAACCACAATGTGCCGCCGTTTGCCCTGTTGATTGCTGTGTTCCAGACGAAAATCACGTGGAAACGGAAGAAGAGTTGTTAGAGAAACAACGATTTATGCATAATGATTAGTTTTAATTATCTGCTATTCAATATTTTACTTTAATTTTTTCGACTTTAACTATTTCTTTCAAATAATTTATTTTTTTCTATTTGTATTTAAAAATAAATTACTTTTGTGCTGTTATTTTAATTAAAAATGTTAGCCTTTTCTTCAATAAAAAGGAATTCTTTTAGCGCGTTTTTGAACCGCATTTCTTTCATCAGAAAGAAAGATTATGTAAATACGATTCAAGTTTTTTTACATACACTTCAACACATACGTTTACGAGCAGTTTATTTAGAGTTACGAGTTTAGTTGTTTGTTCATTTCAGAGACTTATTCAACGAATTGGGTCCTGGTAGTCATTTATTAATTTCTATTTAATGATATAAAATGAACACTAGATACATTGATTTAATTGAACAAACATTCGAATTCCCACAAGAGGAGTTCAACACCGAAAAAGGAAAGTTATTTTTTCATGGCATTGACCTATTAGAATTGGTTAAAGAATATGGAGCGCCATTAAAATTCACCTACCTACCAAAAATTACGGAAAATATTGAAAAAGCAAGAAATTGGTTTGCGTCAAGTATGAAAAAACTGGACTACAATGCCAATTACTATTATTGCTATTGTACAAAAAGCTCGCATTTTAATTTTATTCTTGAGGAAGCATTAAAAAACAAAGTGCAAATCGAAACTTCGTCTGCTTTTGATATTGATATTGTTAAAAACCTGCACAAGAAAGGCAAATTAACAAAAGACACCTTTATTTTAAGTAATGGTTTTAAACGAAATCAATACATCGTGAATATTGCCAGTTTAATCAATGATGGGTTCAAAAATTGTATTCCGATAATCGATAATTACGAAGAACTTGATCTTCTATTAAATGAAACCAAAAAGAAATTTAAAGTTGGAATTCGAATTGCATCCGAAGAAGAGCCAAAATTTGAATTTTACACGAGTCGATTAGGGATCGGATACAAGAATATTGTCAATTATTATAAAAATGAAATTGCAACCAATCCGCAGGTAGAATTGAAAATGTTGCATTTCTTCATCAACACCGGAATAAAAGATAATGCCTATTACTGGAACGAATTATCTAAATGTCTTAAGGTTTATGTGGATTTAAAGAAAATTTGTCCGACTCTAGACAGTCTGAATATTGGAGGAGGATTCCCGATTAAAAATTCATTGGCTTTCGAATATGATTATGAATACATGGTTGAAGAAATTATCAATCAGGTCAAAATAACCTGCGATGAGGAAGGGATCAATGTTCCACACATTTTTACAGAATTCGGGAGTTTTACGGTCGGTGAAGCCGGAGGTGTTATCTATGAAGTTTTATATCAGAAAAAACAAAATGACCGTGAAAAATGGAATATGATCAACTCATCATTTATTACCACATTACCCGATTCTTGGGCTATAAACCGACGATTTATTATGCTGCCTATCAACAAATGGCATCGAAAATACGAACGTGTATTATTGGGTGGATTGACCTGCGATAGTGACGATTATTATAACGCAGAACAACATATTAATGCCATCTATTTACCTGTTTATGAGAATGATAGTCCATTGTATATCGGGTTTTTTAATTCAGGAGCTTATCAGGAATCAATAGGAGGATTCGGTGGATTACAACATTGTTTAATACCGCATCCCAAACACATTTTAATACAGAAAGACGAACAAGGAAATATTACTACTACTTTATTTAAAGATCAACAAAAAACGGAAGAGTTTCTTTCCATTTTAGGTTATGACAACAACTAAAACTTTTGCAGGAATTCCAAGGGAATACGCAAAACTTGAAACATCAAAAATTGTTTTAATTCCAGTTCCTTATGACGGAACTAGCACATGGCAAAAAGGAGCCGATTTAGGATTCGATGCTTTCCAGGAAGCATCAGAAAATATGGAACTTTATGATATCGAGACCGATTCTGAAGTGTACAAAGAAGGGATTTACTCAACAGAAAAATTAGACGGATTTTCATCTCCAGATGAAATGGTTCAAAAAGTGCATGATGAGACAAAAAAGTACATTCTAAAAAAGAAATTTGTTACTCTTTTTGGAGGCGAACATTCGATTTCTATTGGATCTATTCGTGCCTTTAATGAATGTTACGACAACTTAACGGTTTTACATATTGATGCACATGCCGATTTAAGAAAAGAATATGAGGGTACTCCGTATAATCATGCCTGTGCCATGTATGAAGCGAACGAAAACACGAATTTAGTTCAGGTTGGTATTCGTAGTATGGATATTTCTGAAACCCGAGTAATGAATTCTGAAAAGGTGTTTTTTGCCCACAAAATGGTGTTAAACGAATACTGGATGGATGAAGTTATTGAATTATTAACGGATACAGTTTTTATTTCTTTTGATTTGGATGCCTTGGATCCATCGATTATGCCGAGTACTGGTACTCCTGAACCTGGCGGTTTATTATGGTATGAAACCTTAGAGTTTTTAAGAAAAGTATTCGAATCTAAAAATGTAGTAGGATTTGATTTGGCAGAATTATGTCCTAATGAAAACGATAAATCATCTGATTTTCTCGCGGCAAAATTATATTACAAAATGCTAAGCTATAAGTTCGAAAATCAAAATGCGGATTATGAGGACGAAGATGAAGATGATAATTCACCCTTTGTAAAACTTTCAAAATTTAAAGACAGTGATGACTTCGAATAACAAAGCGATTTCAAATTTCATTGAAAAGTATTTTTTGCACTTTAACGCAGCTGCATTAGTTGACGCAGCAAAGGGTTATCAGGCGCAATTAGATGAAAATTCTAAAATGTTAGTCTCTTTAGCCGGAGCCATGAGTACTGCAGAAATAGGTAAACTTTTTGCTAAAATGATTCGTCAAGATAAGGTTCAAATCGTTTCGTGTACAGGTGCAAACCTTGAAGAAGACGTGATGAATTTAGTGGCGCATTCACATTATAAAAGAGTGCCAAACTATCGTGATTTAACACCTCAGGATGAATGGGAATTGTTGTTAAAAGGACTGAACAGAGTTACTGATACGTGTATCCCAGAGGAAGAAGCCTTCCGAAGATTGCAAAAACATATTTTCGAACTATGGAAAAATGCAGAGGATAATGATGAACGGTATTTCCCTCATGAGTTTATGTATCAGCTTTTACTTTCTGGAGTTCTTGAAGAATACTACGAAATTGATTTGAACGATTCATGGATGTATGCCGCTGCTGAAAAGAATTTGCCAATGGTGGTTCCTGGATGGGAGGATTCAACACTTGGAAACATATTTGCTTCATACGTAGTTAAAGGAGAATTGAAAGCCTCGACCATGAAATCAGGTATTGAATACATGACTTTTCTGGCCGATTGGTACAAAAATAATTCTGAGAACGGAATAGGATTCTTCCAGATAGGTGGCGGAATTGCGGGCGATTTTCCAATTTGTGTTGTGCCTATGTTGTATCAGGATTTAGAAGAGGAAGAAACTCCATTTTGGAGCTATTTCTGTCAGATTTCTGATTCAACCACTAGCTATGGTTCATATTCAGGTGCAGTTCCGAATGAAAAAATTACCTGGGGTAAATTGGATATTGATACCCCAAAGTTCATAATAGAAAGCGATGCAACAATTGTTGCACCTTTAATATTTGCTTATTTATTAGAAATGTAAGATAAGATTGCAAGTGTAGAGTTTGATTGATTTTAGGCGCATAAAAGCTTAAAAAAGTTCTACATTTGCAATCGCTAAAATTATAGATATGAAAGCAGGTATTGTCGGATTACCAAACGTTGGAAAATCAACACTATTCAATTGTTTATCGAATGCAAAGGCACAAAGTGCGAATTTCCCTTTTTGTACGATTGAGCCGAATCTGGGTGTCGTAAATGTGCCAGATGCTCGTTTGGAGAAATTGGAAGAATTGGTGAATCCACAAAAAGTGATTCCTGCTACCGTGGAGATCGTTGATATCGCCGGACTTGTTAAAGGGGCAAGTAAAGGTGAAGGATTGGGAAATCAGTTTTTAGCGAATATTCGAGAAACAGATGCGATTTTACATGTATTACGTTGTTTCGAGAATGATAATATCGTTCACGTTGATGGTTCTGTTGATCCAATTCGTGACAAAGAAACTATCGATATCGAATTGCAGCTCAAAGACCTAGAAACGGTTCAAAAACGCCTTGAAAGAGTGAAAAGAACGGCGAAGACAGGTCAGAAGGAGGCTCAGGTAGAATTGGATGTGCT
>JALQZD010000393.1 GCA_023258495.1 Polaribacter sp. | reverse complement strand
CACGCCAAATAGTTCTGTTGAAAATAGACGAGTAAGAATCAAAATCGACAGGTACAAGATGACCTGACTTGCCACCGAACCCTTCACTAGGGTCAAAACATTTTTAACAAACTCTTTTTTTAAGAATGAAAATAGTTGCATCTTTCAGAATGGTACGATAACCATCAAATATAAGTGAAATGACAAATATCAAACACGTTTTTTTCGATTTAGACCACACCTTATGGGATTTCGAAACTAATTCTGCTCTAGCATTTCAAAAAATATTTAGCGACCATCGATTGAATGTTCAACTTGACGACTTTTTAACCGTGTATAAGCCGCTTAATTTTCAGTATTGGAAATTATATCGAGAAGAACGCGTAACAAAGGCAGAATTGCGCTATAAACGTCTTAAGGATACATTTGATGCCTTGGAGAAGTATGTGACAGATGACTTGATTGATCAATTGGCAATAGATTACATAGAGAATTTACCGAAATTCAATCATTTGATTCACGGCACTGAAGAAATTCTTAAGTATCTAAAAAGTAAATACCAACTACACATCATTACCAACGGATTTCAGGAAGTTCAGTCTAGAAAGATGCAGTCTACCAATATTGATCATTATTTTGATCAAATCATTACATCTGAAACGGTAGGGGTAAAGAAACCAAATCCTAAAGTTTTTGAATATGCTTTGACCGCTTCTGGTGCTCAGAATTATGAATCTATCATGATTGGAGATAGTTTGGAGGCTGATATTCAGGGAGCTATAGATGTTGGAATGAAGGCTATATATTGTGACTTTGAATCTGAGGAACCAGGGAATTCAGAAAATTATATCGCTGTCAATTCACTAGTCGACATAAAACAATATCTTTGATATAATAATCGTTTTGATAAAGGTTAAGTTGTTCTCAACCTTCAGTTACGACTATGAAATTCAATTTATAAACCAATGAAAAACTCCCTCAAGTATATTTTTTTTCTTTTATTAATCCAAACATCTTGTGTTAAGGATGTTGATTTTGATCAGGTTAGTGAATTCACATTGACGCCGGTTTTTAGAAGTGCATTTACCTATTTTACCGCAACACCTGCAAAGTTTTACGATTCGACAGGAACCATCCAACAAGATACAATTACAGATACAGGTACCATTGACTTTTTTCAAGATCAACTTATAGAAGAGAGTTTAGTTCAATTGGATTTTCTTGTTGAAGCATCCAATCAATTTAATAGAGATATTACGATTTCCATTCGATTTTTAAATTCATCAAATGTTCCATTATACTCATTAACCCCGTTAATCATTTCATCTGGTGAATTAAGTTTCAATAATACTGAGGTTATCAATTTGACCTTAAATCCTCAGGTATTTGAAACAACCAAAATTGAAATTACAGCAGCAGTAGAAGACACGGGTAGTCCTTTAGATCCAAATGATACCTCAGAATTCAATTTCCAATCGGCACTCGTATTTTATGTGGAAAAAAGCTTTTAAGATGAAGAGATTTACGGTAGTTTTTGGATTGTTGATTTATCTTGTGTCATTGGGGCAAAACAAGCCTATACTTTATGATTTTGCTGATTTACCTCAATCTTCGCTTTTGAATCCTGCACTCGACAACCAAAATAAATTTCATGTAGGAATACCGTTAGTATCTGGTTTTTATTCTGAATATGGGAATACTGGATTTACCTTACACAATCTTTTTGCTGATGACGGTACAACGTTCAACGATAAGGTCAACCGAGTCTTAAATCAGATGAATTCAAGAGATTTTGGAACACTAAATACCCAGATTGAAGTTCTGAATGCTGGGGTTCGAGTGAATAAGGATATTTACATCAGTTTTGGGTTCTATCATGAAATTGACGCCATAGCTTATTATCCGAGAGATGTGATTACTTTGATGAATGAAGGGAATTCAGCCTATGTTGGACGAATTTTTAGTATATCACAATTAAATTTCAAATTTGATGCAATGGGTGTAACTCATGTTGGAGCAACGGTAAAGTTAAACGAGAATGTAACGGTTGGTGGTCGCTTAAAAATGTATTCTTCTGCTGCAAATATACAATCTAGAAATAATGTTGGATCATTTACAACGGTTTTAGGTTCGAATAATATCTACACACATTATCTAAATAACCTAGATATTAATTTTTATTCATCAGGATTTTTTAGAGACAATGAATTTATTACGGATGGGTCTTCTTATTTAAACAATACGTTTTTTGGTAAAAATGCGGGATTAGGAATCGATTTGGGAGTTTCGTACGCGATTTCACCTCAACTTCAATTTTCGGCCAGCTTATTGGACTTTGGATATATATCTTACAAAGAGGACAATCAGAATACTTCGATTAAGGGTAGTATCAGTTTTGAAGGAGTAGATTTTGCCTATGATCCTAATAATCCAAGAAATTACTGGGGAGAGATATCAGATGCTTTTAAAGCCCAAGTTCCAATAACCGATAATCAGGACGCCTATTCATCAATGCGACCAGCAAAGTTTAATGCTGCCATGAAATATAGTTTTGGGGAACGAAGAAGTAAGGTTTGCTATGATAATAGCTATGAGGATTTTTATACGGATGCTGTTGGAGTTCACTTATTTACTGTCTTCAGACCCTTATTTCCTCAGGTGGCATTAACAGGATTTTATCAAAAGTCACTATCAGACAAAATTCACGCAAAAGTAACGTATACAGTTGATGACTATTCGTTCCATAATTTGGGATTCGGATTTTCAATGCAATTGAGCAAATTGAATCTGTACACAACTTTCGATAATATTCTGAATTATGGCAATATAACCGAGACCAACAATGTCTCCTTTCAGTTCGGAGCGAATATAATTTTCAATTAACTAGTTAATAATTGTATTTGTCCTTCCAACGTTTCTGAAGAGTTTCTCTAAATTTTTCTTCCCTTATATTTTTTCCGGGTTCATAGAATTTTGTTCCGATGATTTCCTCTGGTAAAAACTCAACATCAGCAAAATTATTTGGGAAATCGTGGGCGTATTGGTAGCCTTTTCCGTAATTCAAATCTTTCATCAATTTCGTCGGAGAATTTCTCAAATACAATGGGACCGATAAATCTCCACTGCGTTGCACTTCGGCTTGAGCTTTATTAATGGCCATATAAGAAGCATTACTCTTGACCGAATTCGCTAAATAAATAACACATTGACTTAAAATAATGCGTGATTCTGGATATCCTACAACAGCAACCGCCTGAAAAGTGTTGTTTGCCATAATTAAGGCTGTTGGATTTGCATTTCCAATGTCTTCTGATGCTAAAATCACTAGACGTCGAGCAATAAACTTTAAATCTTCGCCTCCTTCAATCATTCTAGCTAACCAGTATACTGCGGCATTGGGATCACTTCCTCGAATTGATTTTATAAAGGCTGAAATAATATCGTAGTGCTGTTCTCCTGTTTTGTCATATAACACCGTGTTTTTCTGTACTTTTTGGAGTACAAGATCATTGGTAATTTCAATGTCATCCTCATTTCCAATAATCAATTCAAGCGTATTCAGCAACTTCCTGGCATCTCCGCCAGAAATTTGAAATAAGGCCTCGGTTTCTTTTAACTCTATGTTCTTTTCAGCTAAAATTTCGTCTTTTTCTAGAGCCCTCAGCATTAAATCGTGTAATTCATCCTTATCGAATGCATTTAATATGTAGACCTGACATCGAGATAAAAGCGCAGGAATGACTTCGAAACTAGGGTTCTCGGTAGTAGCTCCGATTAAGGTAACCCAACCCTTTTCAACCGCTCCCAACAACGAATCTTGCTGAGATTTACTAAACCGATGAATTTCGTCAATAAAAAGAATCGGATTTTTTGCCGTAAATAGTCCACTTTGCTTTTTTGCACTATTGATGACTTCACGAACTTCTTTAACTCCTGAATTGATAGCACTAAGTGTGTAAAAAGGTCGTTTGGATTCCGTGGCAATGATATTAGCCAATGTCGTCTTTCCAATCCCTGGAGGTCCCCAAAGAATTAAGGAAGGTACAATTCCCTGAGAAATCAAACCAGTTAATACGCCATTTTTACCAATAAGATGCTGCTGACTAATGTAATCTTCAAAAGATTTTGGACGGATTCTTTCTGCCAAAGGAGTACTCATTCCATAAAAATAGAAAAGTTTTCTGACAGAATTTCATTTATTTATTTTTGGAGAAGAAATTGATGATTCCTGAGTATGAAAGATGAAGACATCCAGTTAAAGAAGGATATTATTACAGTTCCTGTATTATATATAGCATTAATTTGGTTGATATACTGGATTGAAATCTATTTTGGGTGTAATTTCAACTCATATGGGGTATTTCCAAGAACGTTTGATGGTCTTCCAGGTATTTTCTGTACGCATTTCATTCATAGTGATACCAATCACCTAATTAACAATTCTATTCCGTTATTCGTGCTAACCTCAAGTTTATTTCTTTTTTACAAGGATGTTGCCTGGAAGGTTTTGATATATGGTGCTGTGTTAACCGGATTACTGACTTGGATAATAGCAAGGCCTGCCTATCACATTGGAGCGAGTGGAGTAGTATACTTACTGTTTAGTTTTATTTCTTTTAGTGGAATCATAAGGAAACATTATAGACTCGTGGCGATTGCTATGGTGATTATTTTTCTATATGGAAGTATGGTATGGTATATTTTGCCTATTAAAGAAGGAATGTCATGGGAAGGACACCTCTCAGGATTTTTGGTAGGTCTTATATTGGCATTCTCTTTTAAATCGAAAGGATTAGTGAGAACTGACTACGAATTCTCAAAAACAGAATTTGACGATTATTTTGATGAGGATGGGAATTTAAAAGAAAATGTAAATCTTGAGGATGTACAAGATTAACGAAAATCTCTTTGTCTAACAGCTTCGTAAAGAAATACTCCACAAGCTACAGATACATTTAAAGATTCGATTTCCCCTTTTAAAGGAATTTTTGCTTTATGATTCACGATTTTCAAAATACTAGGATTTATTCCTCGTCCTTCAGAGCCCATAATGATTGCTATTGGATTCTTAAAATCTACATCATAAATTGATTCTTCTGTTTTCTCAGTGGCTGCCACTGTTTCAATATCATAAGATTGAAGTAAAAATATGGCATCTTTTAGATGATTTACTTTACAGATTGGAATCTTGAATGCCGCTCCTGCAGATGTTTTTATACTTTCTGCATTCACAGGGGCGCTTCCAGATTGAGGAATAATTATTCCAGAAACACCACAACATTCTGCGGTTCTCATAATGGCTCCAAAATTACGAACATCAGATATTTGATCTAGTAAAAGAAATAGTGGGGTAGTGGTATCATCTTGTGACTTAGAAATGAGTTCTTCTAAATCATGAAATGAGATTTGAGAAATATGGGCTACAGCACCTTGATGATTGTTGTTTTTAGATAATCGGTCTAATTTTTCTTTTGGAACATAACTAAAAGAAATATTGTTTTTACGAATTACATGCTGTAATTCATTATAAAGAGAGCCTCTTAAATCTCGTTGAAGAAAAACTTTTTCTAGGGTTTCTTCGTTTTCAATGGCTTCTAATATCGCTCGTATTCCAAAAATTTTCATTTCTCAAAGGTACGTATTGGGTAAAAAAAAACCATCTTAATTAAGATGGTTTTTTATTTTATTGAGTGGTTTGATTAGAAAGTCAAACTTGACTGTGTACCTCCACCATAGGCTCCATCGTGCGAGAATAATACAGCACCGTCGCCAGTAACACTTACAGGACCAGCACCGTCACCCCAACCATCATAGATTTGGAATAAATAAGTACCAGAAGGTAAACATGCTACATGCTCCTGAACTCCTGATAAACCAGCGTAAGCTCCAAAAGCAGGAGTCGGGCTGTTCGACATTACAATGCTACCATTTCCATTGTCTGATATTAATCTCCAATATACTTCTTCTGGATAATCATCTAAAGTAATTGCAACTTTAATTTTAACTTCTCCTCCAGGACATACCTGTGCTACTTTGAAAGAAGTAGATTCACCAACAGAAAGGTCTGCCGTAGGTACTAATGATATTGTAAATGTGTTTTCATCTATAATAGATAAACCAGTTTCGTTGAATTCGATACTAATGATTCCTTCGTTAGATCCCCCAGGAATGGTAACCATTGAAGGTGCTGTGTAGGCAGAAGTTGGTGTATCTCCGCCAATGGTAATATCGATCATTCTATCTGCATCTGTTATATTAGCCGTGTAAACTTTAACTTCTTTGGTTACAGTTGAACCAGAAGCAACTCCAACATCTGCAGGCTTTACTTCAAATGAAGCATAAGCAGTACCTGGAGCTTCTACTAAGTCCTCACAACTATAAAATACAACGATGCTCAAACACAGCGTAAAAAATAATTTTAATTTTTTCATATTCTTATAATTTAAACTAGATAGACCGAAGTCTATCTAGTCTGTTAGATTTATTGATTTTGTGAGTTTACAAATGGATTATTTTGAATTTCGTCTTGTGGAATTTCAAATTGTAATCTTTCGTCGTTGTAAGGAATTGGCACACCTACAAATGATAAGTGATTTGCTCCTCTCACGATAGTCGCTTGATTTCTCTTCAATGCAAAGAACGACTTTCCTTCACCCCAAAGCTCTATACGAGTTTGTAAATACGCTTCGTCTGCTAAAGCTTGACCAGATAAACCGTCGATGTAAGACGCATCTGGAACTCTTTGAGAAACTACTGCTTTTAAGCTATTTCTAGCTGCTACGTTATTCCCAGTTCTTGCGTTAGCTTCTGCATTTAACAAATAAGCTTCTTCTACTCTCATGTAAACGTAGTCTGCAGTAACTGTTCTAGAAGTACCACCAATACGGTTAGAGGCATAGAATTTAAATAATGGCTGTAAGTGTCTACCACTTGCCGGGTTGTCAAAGAATTGCGCTTTTCTAGCATCATTAGCTGGAATAGCAGCAAATAAATCTGCATCTATTACTTTGTAGTCACCAGCCCATGCATATGAGTATGAGAAAGCATCAACCTGACCCCACCAAGAAACTAATCCTAAACCGATGTTCTCAGTTAAGTCAATTCCCCACATCCAGCTATTTTGATTGTAAACACTGTTAAAACCATTGGTTACATCGGCAGCTGGTAGAATTGAATAAGGGCTAGCGTTAATAATTGCTTGTGTTAAAGTAGCAGCATCTGCCCAGTCTCCTTTAAACGCTTTAATCATTGCTAATACCTGGTGCGTAACGAAAGTATCTATTTCGTTGGCAACTGATTTAGTCCAAGTAGATGAAGCGAATAAAGAAATTGCATCATTTAAATCTTTTTCCATTAATGCGTACACTTCTGCAGCAGTAGCTTTACCTACGTTCTCAACACCTGCCACATCATATAAAGGCAAAATCTCTTCTGATGGATTCCATTCTCTCTGGAAGAACTGTGCCAAATAGAAATAAGAGTGTGCACGTAACGTTTTAGCCTGCGCCAAAGCTGCTTTGTTAACGTCTGTATCAGGTACAGCATCATTACCACCTAAAGCTGCAATTACGTTGTTTGTAGATCTAATAATTCTATAATAATATCTCCAAACTTGTCTATTATCACCATAAGTAAAATCTTGCATCGCTTGCATTTCTGTAATACTAGCTCGGTACCATCCATAAGTAGATACACTTAATGCCATATCACTTGATAAGAAATCACTAAAAACGTGATATGCTTTGTGACCAAAGTCGTCGTGTCCTCCAGTTCCACCGGAACCGAATTGAACCATTTGTCCGTAAATACCATTTACGAAAGCCGCTGTTACCGCTGGGTTTGTTAACGCAGCGTTTTCAGCTTGTGCAGAGGTCAATGAAGAAGTAGGTTGGCTTGTTGATGCATTCCCACTGTTGTCCAAAAGATCCTCACTACAGCTATACGTCATTGTGAGTATAGCAGCAACAATTGTTAATTTAAATACTTGTTTCATAATTACTTAATAAATTTTTTAAAACTTAACTCTAACACCTAAAGTAATAGTCGTTGGAGGTGCATATTGTCTTCTACCAGACGCCCCTGTTTGTGTGATATTTGGGAAATAACCATTTCTAGCTGTTTCGATAAATAAGTTATCACCAGAGACCCATAAATTTAGTGCATCAATACCAGACTCTCCTAAGAATGATTTAGGAACAGTATATCCAATTCTAGCATTGTTAAGGGCTAAGTAATCAGTGCTTGTTACAAAACGAGATGATAAAGAAGTACCGTTTACAATAGCGTTGTCTGCTAATAACGGAACGTCTGTAATGTCACCTGGATTTTGCCATCTATTTAAAATGTCTGAGTGGAAGTTATTTCCAGCAGCACCAAAACGATCACTCATTAATTCAGCATATTGACCATCATAAGCATAACCACCTAAGCTATATAAGAATTGAGTTGAGAAATCGAAATTACCTAAACTTCCTGAAAGTCTGAATGCACCCCTAACATCAGGAATAAAAGTTTTATCTAGGTACACTTCTGTACCATTTGCATAAGTCTTGGTAACGGATTTTTTAATGTTCGCTCCAGACACTTTTTGAGTATACTCAAAAAGAGAACCGGTGCTGTTCAAGTTATTTCCATTACCATCATCAATAACAAATCCTGTTTCACCAGCATCTACTACATTGTTATCGTTTTTATCATCGTAATATTGATACCACATTGGAGCACCATCAGCAGGGTCAACACCAGCCCACTCTCTCATATAGAAATCAAAGATTGATCTACCTACAGAGTACGCGTAACCACCACCAACAGAATTATCTAATATTCTTCTTTCACCTGAAGAAGGATCAAGAGGCATTACCAACATTTCGTTGTTCAATAATTCACCGTTGATATTTAAATCCAATTTGAAGTCTTCTGTGTCGATTAAGTGACCCGTTACGTCAAATTCGAAACCAGAGTTTCTTACCTCACCATCGTTTACTAAGATCGAAGCAAAACCGATTGAAGGTCCTCTTCTTTGTGGGAAGAATAAGTTATCTGTGTCTTTGTTATAGTAGTCAAAATTCGCATCAATGTACTTACCTAAAGACATTTCAGCACCAACCTGCCACATTTTTGAAGTTTCCCAAGTTAAGTCTGGATTTCCAGGTCTTACTTCTGGTAATGCTAAAGCACCACCTACGTATAATCTATCAAAGATTGTGAAACCAGATACTGTAGAAACACCATCCTGGTCACCAGTGATACCCCAAGAAGCCTTAAGCTTTAAATAACTAAAGATTGAATCACTCATGAAATCCTCTTCAGTCATTACCCAAGAAGCACCGACAGATCCAAAAGTACCCCACTTATTGTTAACGAAACGAGAAGAACCATCCGTTCTTAACGATCCAGATAAGTAATATTTCCCCTTATAGTTATAGTTAACCTGTCCAAATATCGATTCGATACCAGATCTGTTCATTGTACCATATGGCTCAGACGGGAACGTCTTGTAGTTTGATAATTGGAAAACACCTGGCTGAACAACAGTTTCTTTATAAGCCCCATTTTGAGCAGCAGATCTTTCGTTAGTCTCGTATGCAACTAAAGCATCTAAACTATGATCTCCAAAAGAAGTGTTATATCTTAAGATGTTCTGAATGTTTTTAGACCATCTTTCAGTATCAGTTAAAGACATGTTACCTCCTGTATTGGCACCAGTACCATAAGCATGGTTATCAGAACTGATAAATCTTTGCCAAGAGTACTGACCTCCAAAACGAGTTTCGAAAGTTAAGCCTTCCATTAAAGTAAACTTCGCAGAGAAGTTACCGTTAATAGAATGCGTTTCTCCACCGTTAAAGTCATATAAAGCAGACGCAATTGGGTTTAATAAGTTCGCATTTGGTCTGTTTCTTGTAAATGCTCTTGTAGGATCTGGAACAGTTCCACCAGTTGGAGAACCGAAGTCATATTGGTACCCACCAAAAATAGGATCTTCAATTAATTCTGCAGAATTCGGGTATCTCGCGAATACAGGATAAATAGGCGCCATTTTATCAGCGAATTCGAATACGTTCTCTGAACCATTAGTTTGTCCGTTATTCGTACTTGCAGAATAAGCATAACCTAAGTTTAATCCGATTTTTAACCAATCTCTAACGTTAGAGTTTAAATTAACTCTTGTCGTATATCTTCTAAAGTCAGAATTGATTGTATACCCTATATCATCTAGGTAACCGATAGATACGAAGTAGTTCGATTTAGCATCACCACCTTGAAAACGTACGTTTGCTTCTGTTCTTGTACCTGGAGTACCGAAAGCAGCATCAGAATAACGCTCTGGAGTGAATAATCTCTGAACACCTTGTCTAACAGATCTTGTAGCTGGATCAATTAAATCACCACCTGTAGCAGCACTCCACATGTTATATCCAGCACCAATACCGTTATCACCTAATAAAGTTGCATTAGCAAATGCCGTTGGATCAGCACTTCCAGTTACTACACCTCTGTTGTACAAACCTTCCCAAACTAATCCGATGTAAGTCTCAGGACTTGCAAGTACATTATATCTTGGTATCATTTGTGAGTTAACACCTGTTTTAACATCTACCTCAATAGAAGTTTTTCCAGCTGAAGAACCGCTTTTAGTAGTAATTACAATTACACCGTTCGCACCTCTTGAACCATAGATTGCAGTCGCAGTTGCATCTTTTAAAACAGTTGTACTCTTAATATCATTTGGGTTAATAGTATTTAAGTCGAATGTACCTGCCCATGGAATACCGTCGATTACATATAATGGAGCTCTGTTCCCGTTTGGAGAACCATATCCCCTGATTCGAATCGTACCGATAGAACCTGGCTGACCAGAAGAGTTAATTACAGTTACACCAGCAACCTCACCAGCTAATGCTTGAGAAACGTTTGAGAAGTTCTTTGCCTCAATGTTTGCAGACGATACCGTTTTCGCAGTACCAGCATAAGCTTTTCTTGTTGTTGTACCATATCCAACAACAACAATCTCATCTAATACATTATTGTCTTCTTCCAAGGTTACATTAATAACACTAGCACTTCCTACCGTTCTTTCCACTTGCTTGTAACCTAAGTAACTAAATACCAATACAGCTCCTGTATCAGCATTAATAGAGTACTTACCGTCAAAGTCAGTTTCAGTTCCTGTAGTCGTGCCTTTAACCAAAACACTAACCCCTGGTAAGGTTCCTGAAGCATCAGAGACTGTACCAGTTATAGTCTTTTGCGCAAAAGAAAATTGCACAACAAACGCTAATAAAAGCGTTAAAATTCCATAAAACTTTGTCTTCATTGTATAATTATTTGAATTAAATTATGCCAAAAATCCTAAATAAAACTTAAAAAACCAAAGTTTTAACAAAAAAAGGAATGAAAAAGAGAACAAAAAAATAAGGCTTCCCACATTGGGAAGCCTTATTTGGAATTCTAAACAAACAATTAAACCAAATAATTCTTAATTAATTGGCGTCTTGTCAAACAAAGTAGGCAGAGGTGATGGTACATTTGGATTTGTATCAATCTCTGACTGTGGATAAATAAATCTTTGAGGAATTACAGCACCTATTTTAGGTGGAATATTCAAAGAATTATTTGTTCTTCTAACATCGTGGAAAGGTTGTAACTCACCCACTAATGTCATGTATTTTTCTTCTAAAATTTCAGTTAAAAGTGCAGCACTTCCTGATGCAGATGCAGTAGCAGGGAAGCTTCCACCATAGGTAGTAGCTAAGTGAGCTCTAACCTCGTTGAAGGCAGCAACATCTCCTGGATCACCAGTTCTGTTGGCAGCTTCAGCTTCGATTAATTTAACTTCTTCATATGAAATTAAGTTCATTGAAGTTACTTCACCAAATTTTGCACCTATATCGTTATTTAAAATAACGTTACCTCCAGCTTGAACTTTGAAGTAATTAGCAAATCTATTAGCATCCCCAGGAGTTGCAATAGCTCTTGGTGTTACACCTGATAATAAATTTACTAGGTGAGAACCAGTAGCTCCTAAGTATCCATCTCTTCTATCAACGGTAAATTGATAGTATAGATTTTCCGTTAATGTTGAACTTGTATGAAGAGTTACTAAACTTTTAGCTGGTGAATCGATTCCTAATCTAGCATTTGTTAAAGCATTACCATAATCTTTAGCGATTAAGTAATATCTCGCTTTCAAAGAGTAAGCAACTTCCTTCCAAGTTGCGGCACTAGACATTCTGTTTCCAGAATATAAAGTAGCAGCATCATTTCCTAGGTTTGCTATTGCATCACTCAACATATTCTGAACTCCAGCTAATACTGCAGCTTGTCCATCATACATTGGAGTTGGGTAGTTATCTGGATCTGCAGCTTCAGTAAAAGGAATATCTCCAAATAATGCAGCTAATTCTCCAAAAGTCGCAGCCTCTGCTATTTTTGCGATTGCTGCCAATTTAACGTTACCAGCATCATTCGCTAGTTGTTGTGTAAATTTGGCTTGAGCGATACCTCTTACGTAGGCATCATCCCAAGAATCATCATAATCTGCTGCAGTTGTTGAATAATTATTTACAGTCAAGTATTGTCTATCTTCTCCAGTAAAGTGATTCATAAAAATACCTGCGTATCTAGCACTGTTACTGGTAGCTAATTGCATCCATCCTAACTGAGCCTGTCCAATAATAAGTTCGGCAGGTGCACTGTTAAAGTTGTTTGGATCTTTATTTAAATCTTCTGTATACCCTTCACAAGAAACGTTGATAAGGCTGACAGAAATTAAAAATATAAATATTAATTTTTTCATTTTATTCTATGTTTTAATTAAAACGCTACTCTTAAAGTTGCTAAATAAGTCTTAGTACCTGGGTTACTGAAATACTCAAGTCCTCTACCTTTAGAAGCACCAGTTAAGTTATTATCAGGATCAAAACCATCAATCTTAGTCCATAAGAATAGGTTACGTCCAGTTAAAGTTAAGTCAATGTTGCTAACTTTTAATTTATTCGTTACTTCAGATGGGAATGCATAACTTAATGAAACCTCACGTAAACGCGTCCAAGAAGCATCTTCGTAGAATGGCTCACCTACATCACCAAATCCACCACCGTTTGAAGTCCACCAATCCTGGTTTACTGCCACAGGGCCAGCACCAAAATCTTGTTCGTATCCTCTAAATGTGGTTCCTTGAGGAATTGTACCTCCGTATGCAGTTCTTAAATCTTGAGAAGCCACAGTTTCAATAGCTGTGTCTGGGTGAATACCAAAGAAGTATAATACACCTCTTGTACCATTCCACACATCATTTCCTTGAGAAGTTTCAAGTAATGCTGATAAGGTGAAATTTTTGTAAGAAACAGTTGTTCCTAAACCACCTCTCCAGTCTGCGTTTGGATTTCCTAAGAAACTTTCAGTGGCAGCCGCAGTTGGGAAGCCAAGAGAATTTAAAACATAAGCTCCGCTAGCATCTCTAGCATATTCGGTTCCTCTTAATACTGCGAAAGGCTGACCTTCAGCAACACCAGAAGAGTTTGATGTAAATCCGTTCAATCCGAAATAAGCACTTCCAGCCATGTCAGTTACTAGTGGCTTATTGCTCGTTATGTTAACGTTCATGTTCCACTGTAAATCCTCGCTATTGATGATTCTTGCAGATAAATCAGCTTCGATACCTTTATTGGTAATAGTTGCTGCATTTACTAAAGATTGCGCGAAACCAGTAGACCCTGGTAATGGTAATTGTAATAATCCGTCTTCAGTTTTTCTACTGTAGTATGTCGCAGAAAGACTTAATTTATCATCTAAGAAACGAGTATCGAATCCAATTTCAAATTCTTTTACACGTTCTTCCTTTAAGTTTGGATTACCTCTTGTTGCAGATAATGTTAATGGGTTACCGTATAATGACCCAGCATAACCATCACCCCATCCAGAACCGATACCTCCAGTTGAGATAACTGTAGCAGTTCTGTAGGCGTCAGCTTCAATACCTACCTCACCATAAGAGACTCTTAATTTACCAAATGATAATGGAGTATCTTCTAAGTATTTTGTAAAGTTCCAACCTGCAGATGCACTTGGGTAGAAAATTAAACCAGCTCCAGGTAATGTAGATACATATTCCCCTCTAGCTGTTAATTCAACTAAGAATTCGTTCTTATAGTCAAAATTCACAACCGCAAACGCACCAGACTTTCTTGTTTTTTCAATATAATCTGAAGGATTAGAGTTCGCAGAAACTGCGTTACCAACGTTTAAGAATGGCTCATCTGGGTTTGTGAAGTTCGTTTCTTCAGCAGATAACCTTCTGTAGCTATTTTCAAAAAATTGCATACCAGCGTTGAAATCTAATTTTAAATCATCAGTTAACGAGTAGCTACCAGTTAAGAACACGTTGATGTTTTGGTTACTTTCTGTAATCCTGTCTTCTTGGTATTGACCATTAGTACCAGCACCAGCAGATCCTGCAGGCTCATAGTTTAAACGGTTATCCTGGTAATAGTCATAACTATAACGACCCACTAATAATAAGTTGTCATTAATCTTAAAGTTTAACTCTGGAGCAACAATGAAACGATTTACATCATTGATGTTCTTTTGCTCATTCGTTGTCCATAATGGATTGTTGTATGAAGGAGAGTTATAACTAAAAGTACCTGTAGATGGATTAAAGGTTCTCTTAGACCCTAAGAATTGACGGTAACCTCTATGAGAGTTAGGCGTCGGGATTCCGTTTGCGTCAAAGTGAGTTCCTTTATAATCTCTGATATCAAAATCAGGAGATGTTCTTAAGTACCCTAAATATAAACCATTTAAGTTCGAACCAGTTTGCACACGATTCGATGCAATGTTTACATACGTAGTTGATAATTTTAAAGTTAACTTATCGCTGAAGTCAGTATCACTATTTAAACGAACAGAAGTTCTTCGGTAGTCAGATGCACCCTGATAGATACCATCTTGATCCCAATTAGAGAAACTCGCATAAGTTCTGTTATTTTCACCACTATAACTTAAACTGAAGTTATTTTCAACAGTAACACCTGTTTTAAATACAGCATCTCTGTTAATTTGGTTAAATACATCTCTAGAGTTTTTCTGCGTAAATGGATAATAACGCTTACCGCTATCTGCCTCAAAGTAGGCTCCAGTAGTAACAAAGGTATCATCACCACCTGCACGGTCTGCAATTCTATCACCAAAAGAGAAACCGGTATTTGATAAACCACTACCCGTTAAATGAGCAGATCCTCCAAATCCTTGACCATAAATACCTTGCTTAGTCCATTCTCTATTCACTTCATCGGCATAAATACCTGCCTTATATTCAAATTTCCATTTTTTCCCACCTTTGCTTCCACGCTTCGTTTTAATAACGATTACACCGTTTGCAGCACCAGTACCCCATACAGCAGCGGCAGAAGCACCTTTTAAGATAGAGATAGATTCGATGTCTTCTTGGTTGATGTCATTCAAACGAGATTGCTGAACAACACCTCCAGTTCCACCACCAATAGAACTGTTAGATATAATAGCACCATCAATTACGATAAGTGGACTACTATTACCTAAAATTGTATTCTGACCACGAATCTGGATGTAAGCACCAGCTCCAGGGTCACCAGAGTTTCTAGTAATGTTTACACCAGAAGTTTTACCAGATAAAGCCTGTAATACCCCAGCTTCACCAGCTTTTTTAAGCTGCGCTACTTTTACTACTGTTGTAGAACTTAAGTCTTCATCTTTCTTTTTCTCAGTACCTAATGCTGTTAATACGATTTCGTCAAGTACGTTTTCATCTTCAACTAACGTTACGTCAATTGTGTTTGAAAGGCCAACTGTTCTTTCTGCAGCTTTATACCCAACATAACTAAATCGTAAAACATCACCAGATTTAACTTTAATTGTATACTTACCATTAAAGTCTGTGTCTGTTCCATTTGTTGTTCCCTTCACTAAAACCGATACACCTGGTAGTGGGCCAGAGGCATCAGAGACAGTTCCAGTCACTGTTTTTTCTTGCGCAAACGAGATTTGCACAAACAACGCTAATGCAAGCGTTAAAAAACCTTTTAACATTGTTTTCATATTATATGATTTGAATTAGTACCCCCAAAGATGAAAAAATTATGTTAAAGAAAAAACTAAATCTCTTAAAATCTGTTAAAAATAGTTTACTTAATTTAACAATATTTGAATGAATTATTTACCTAATTTCAAAAGAAATTTATCCAATTTAGCAGGAATTGAGTGTCGCTAAAATCAAAGTTTTGTCCCCTTGATTTACCTACGGCAGCCCCTAATCTTATTTTACTATTTTGAACTGAAAATTGATAACCAAGACCAAGACCTAAAAAATTATTTGAAGAAAAATTTACTCTGGCCTTAGCAAAATCTGTGAGTGTGAAAAAGTAAGATTCCTTATTGGTAAGTAATCGATATTCAATTGTAAATTGAGAGTACCGGTCTGTATAAATGCTTTGGTCGTTAAAGCCTCTTACAGAGTTGACTCCTCCGATTCTATAGCGTTCATTGTCAAATACATTGTCAGAATTTAATATAGCACTTCGATTTGCGAGATAGACATAATTTCTTTCATTCAATTTCCAAAGGTAATGTAGGATGAAATTTGCCTTTATTTGATTACTGCTTTGTTGACTTGCATTTCGCTTTCCAAATAAAATTCCGACCGACACAGAAAATATCTTAGGGAATAATTCATTGTCTCCTAATTTTTCATAGGTCGTTTTTAAGCCAAAAAAGTTACTGGTGTAATTTGATATTGCATTTACATTAGTATTTAAATTATTTGAAGACTCGGATGTGTAATCCAATCCTAGTGTCAAATCTGCACTGATTGGATAATTCAGTGCGACATTGAATGTTGTATTGATAAAGGTTGAATCTTGCTTAAAAAGACGAAATGAAATTTCCGGCGTTATTTTAGACCTATATATATAAGGTATAGAAGCATTAAATTTTAATTCCTGCCGAACGTTCCCTACAGCGTTCCAGAATAATGCATAGCGATTTCCTTTTTGAAAAATATTTTCAAGTTGTAAATCAACCAATCCGTTAAATACAACTCCACCTCCGTTATCTCTATTGAAATTTAGATTCGCGTCAACGCTGTTATTGCTTTTGGGTGCGATATATAAATAGATTTCAGTTGAATCTTTTTTGAAAAGTACTTCTGGTGATTTTGTCTCCTTCACAAAATTCAATGATTTCGTTTTTTGTGAAATCAGATTCAATTGTTCTTTCGAATATGTCGTTGCTCCAATTTTCGTAAAATGATTTTTCAGAAATTTGTTTGGAAAATCATCATAACCCTTAACAATGATGTCGTTGATCACCCTTTTCTTTTGGATGTTCAGAACCAAGTCAGCAAGAAGATTTTTTTGATGTATTTGAATATTGGATAGCTGCACTTTAGAAAACGATTGTCCTTTTGATTCTAATTCGGCTGAGATTGAAGTGAGAAAGCTCTGCAATTCGTCAGGCCGTAGTTCAATTTTTGATGGATGGCCTTTGCTGATGTTCTTAAGATATTCCTGTTGATTCTTTGTTATGGTAATGATAACCTGTTCAATTCGTTCTCCTAGATTGATGTGAGCTTCAAATTTTTGATCAATCCG
>JALQZD010000226.1 GCA_023258495.1 Polaribacter sp. | reverse complement strand
ATATTAAAGCCATTAGGGGTCGTTAATCTGAAGACTGATAGTGAGTTTCTACATGGGTATACATTGGGCTTATTGCATGGCCTTGGACTTGAGGTGCAATACGCGAATCATAACGTTTACAACAATTCTGGCGCCCCTGCCGACGTCACTGAGACCCAGACTTTTTACGAAAAGATGTTTTTAGAAGAAAAAAAGCCAATTACGTACCTTCGCTTCTCTTTCAACAAATAGTAATTTCCAATACCCTTAAAGAGCTGTTTTACAATAAATTAACAATTCTTCATTTCCGTATTTGCAACAAAACACTCGTTTTTTTGTTGAAAACATAATTTTACCCCACTAAAACTTAAGACTTATGAAATTATTTTTTTAATTTGCGTGTTATTTAACAAATTAATTCAAATTATGGCAAAAAAATTATTCTTCATTGCTTTTGTTCTTTTCGGAAGTTTAGCGATGGTTGCCCAAACTACTGTAACAGGTACGATAACAGATGCGGGTACGGGTGAGTCCCTCCCTGGTGCTAATGTTAAAGTTGAGGGTAAGGCTATTGGTACAAATACAGATTTCGATGGGAAGTTTGTATTACAAACAACGCTTAGTCCACCTTTTACTTTAGAAATATCCGTTTTGGGATATAAGATGCAGTCAGTTCAAGTGACTAAAAATAATCAAGTGGTAAATGTAAGTTTAACTGAGAATGAAACATCGTTAGACGAAATTGTAGTTTCTGCTTCGAGAACTCCAGAACGTATTATGGAATCTCCTGTAACGGTAGAACGAATGGATATCAGAGCTATTAAAAATACTTCGGCTCCTACATTTTACGATGGCTTAGAGAATTTAAAAGGTGTTGACATCAACACAAACAGTTTAACATTTAAATCGGTCAATACTCGTGGTTTTGCAACATTTGCAAACACGCGTTTCATGCAGTTGGTTGATGGAATGGATAATTCATCTCCTGCATTAAACTTTGCTATCGGTAACCTTTTAGGAATGTCTGAATTAGATGTGGCAACTGTAGAATTATTGCCTGGTGCTTCTTCGGCACTTTATGGGGCGAATGCATTTAACGGTATTATGTTTATGAGAAGTAAGAATCCTTTTGATAATGAAGGGATTAGTATTTCGTTAAAAACAGGTTATACAATTCAAGAAGCGGCTGGAAACAATCGTTACAATGACCTAAACCTTAGAATGGCACATAAATTTTCAGACAAATTCGCAGCAAAAGCTTCTGTTGCCTATTTAGATGGAATGGAGTGGTTTGCCAACGATTACCGTAATACCAGAAATCAGCAATACATCGCAGGAGACCGAGCTTCGGATAGAAATTACGACGGTCTTAACGTTTATGGAGATGAGGTTTCCACAAACATTAGAGGTGTGGCTCAAGCGTTAGAAAATTTAGGGATTTTACCTAATGGCGCTTCTGCTCTTGTGCCTAGCGAAAATATTTCGAGAACAGGATATAATGAAGTGGATTTGATGCCTTACGAAGCAAAAAGCGTAAAATTTGGAGGTTCGCTAAACTATCGTCCATTTGGAGATGAGAGTTTAGAGGTTATTTGGAATTCCAAATTTGGTACGGGTAATACCATCTACCAAGGTACCAACCGTTATGCGATTCAGAATTTCTTCTTAGAGCAGCATAAATTAGAAATTGTTGGGAAGAACTTTTTTGTAAGAGGTTATTTAACTGATGAGGATGCAGGTAACTCTTTCGATACGCGATTTGCCGCAATCAATATCAACAGACAATGGAAAGATGATAATACTTGGTTTGGACAGTACGTTGGTGAGTACGTGTTAGGAACACTACGTGGTTTGACTTCTGAGCAGGCGCACGCTGAGGCTAGACAAACTGCAGAGAGTGGAAGATTATTGCCAGGAACTGAAGGATTTAAAGCTGCTTTTGATAAAGTAACCAATGATCCAGATTTAGTGACAGGTTCGAAGTTCCAGGATAACACACGATTGTATCATGTAGATGCAAACTACAACTTTAGAGATATGATTGATTGGGCCGAATTTCAAATTGGAGGTTCTTATCGAGTATACTCTTTGAATTCCCAAGGAAGTATTTTTACCGATTATGATGGGCCAATTTCTTACAATGAATATGGGGTATACACTCAAATGCAAAAGAAATTTATGGATGAAGATCGTTTAAAATTAACGGCCTCTATCCGTTACGATAAAGCACAAAACTTTGATGGAAATTATTCTCCAAGAGTTTCGTTAGCCTATGCTGCAGGAGAAAATAAGAATCAAAACTTTAGAGCATCATTCCAAACTGGTTTTAGAAATCCAACAACGCAAGACCAGTACATTGGATTGAACGCAGGTAGAGCGTACTTAGTGGGATCTGCTCCAGATAATTTAGACCGATATTTAACAAATCCGTTGACAGTTAGTGGAGCTGGGCAAATCTTAGGAGGCCTAGGTGCAACTACTCAAGTTTCGGGTAGGTCAGCTTACGAAAATGCATTTTCTGCGTCTTCTGTTGTAGCGGGTAACCCAACAGCTATAGATGTAGCTTTAGTAAGGCCAGAAAGAGTTACAGCTTGGGAGGTTGGATATAGAGGTTTGATTCCTGCTGGTGAAAAGAACATTACCGTAGATATGAGTGTGTATTACAACAGCTATGAAGATTTCATTGCTGGTAAGAATGTGTTAGTACCGTTTTATGGAAACACTAATTTTTCTGATACAGCGCCAATTGGTCCCGGTGGATCACCTGTTCCATTAGCATTAGCAGCGCTGGCCAATGGAGATTTTGTGGCCTTCCAAACCTATACAAACTCTGCAGCTGATATCAGTTCGTACGGTGCTACTATCGGAATTAATACTAAGATATTGGGTGGTTTTGACTTTGGTCTTAATTATACTTATGCAAAGTTTGATTTTGACAAATCAACTGATCCTGATTTTGAGGCTGGATTTAATACTCCAGAACACAAGGTTAAAGTACAGTTTGGTAAAAACGACTTATTTGAAAACTTTGGATTTAATATCAATGCCAGATGGCAAGATGAGTATCTTTGGGAATCTACATTCCATGATGCTGTAATTGATTCACGTACAGTAATCGATATGCAAATCAACTATAGAATTCCAAGCATGAAGTCCATCATCAAATTAGGTGGTGCAAACTTAATGGGTCAAGAGTACTTCAGTGCTCCTGGTGTTGGTGCTATTGGATCTCAGTACTATTTATCTTGGACTATTAACAATTAAAATTATCATTTATGAAAAATATTAAATATTTAGGTCTACTTGTCATCAGTTTAGGGTTTTTCTCTTGTGAACCGCCAGATAATTCGATTCCGGTTATTCCAGAAGAAGCAGTAGAAGAAGTGGCCTTATCAGCACCAAACTTAGATTTTTCTAGGTATGTATCTATGGGAGCCTCCTTTACTGCAGGATATACAGATGGAGCTTTATTTCAAGCTGCACAGATTAATTCGTTCCCAAATATATTGGCAAATAAATTCAAGATGGCCGGTGGAGGAGACTTTAATCAGCCAATGATGAGTGATAACATTGGTGGATTATTATTCGCTGGAAATGTTATCCAAGGTCCAAGACTTTATTTCAATGGCTCAGGACCAGTGCGATTATCAGCAACACCAACAACTGAAACAACGTCTTCAGTTGCTGGAGCATTGAACAACTTTGGAGTACCTGGAGCAAAAAGCTTTCATTTGGTAGCACCTGGTTATGGTAATATGGCTGGAGTTCCAATCGGAGCTGCCAACCCATATTATGCCAGAATGGCTTCTGGAGCTACTGCTACCGTACTTGGAGATGCCTTGTCACAAAGCCCTTCATTCTTTACAGTGACGGAAGTAGGAGGAAATGATGTTTTAGGATATGCTACATCTGGTGGTACTGGTGTAGATCAATCTCCAACAGCTACAAATCCAACTGGAAATTTAGACCCTGCAACTTATGGTTCTAATGACATTACAAACCCATTAGTGTTTGCTAATGTATTCTCAAATATGGTTGGTGCATTGACTGCCGGAGGCGCAAAAGGGGTTGTTGGGAATATTCCTTATGTAAGTGATTTACCATTTTTTACAACGATACCTTACAATGCAATTCCATTGGATGCAGGAACAGCAGGTCAATTAAACGCTGGATTTGCTGCCTACAATAATGCGTTAGATTATATATTGGCTGTTAAAAACGCAAATCAATTTCCACCCGCAATAATGGGATTATTAGCCGACTTTGATCAGGCTGAGGTCAACAGAAGAAAAGTTACTTATGCTGCAGGACAAAACGCTGCTTTAATCATGGATGAGGACTTAACCGATTTGACATTCCTTGATCCTGCTTTGGTGAACATGAGACCTGCCGCGGCAGATGACTTATTGGTATTGACGAGTTCTGGTGTATTAGGAACTGCTGTAGGAGGAAACCCTACTCTAATTAATGGTGTTTCTGTTCCTTTAGCAGATCAGTGGGTATTAACTCCAGAAGAGCAAAATGCTATTAAGAATGCTACAGATGCCTACAATACAACTATCGAAGGTGTTGCTAATGCAAATCCAAATGTTGCATTGGTAGACCTTAAAAGTGTATTAGAAGAAGCTTCAATGGGGATTACTTTCGATAACTATACAATGACATCTCAATTAGTTGTAGGTGGATTGGTAAGTTTAGATGGAGTTCACTTAACAGCTAGAGGATATGCCTTAATGGCAAACAAAATATTAGAAGCTATGGATGCTGAGTTTGGTTCGAATTTTACAAAAGCGACAAACGGTCTTGCAAAAGCAGGTAGTTATCCAACAAACTATTCGCCGCTAATGCGATAGAATTAATATGTTACAATAGAAAAAAAGCTAAGAGAAATCTTAGCTTTTTTTTATTGACTAAACTTTTTTAAAAGTTCAAATAACGGTCGCAATTCATCGGGAGGTAATCCGTCATCAAATTCACGTGATGTATAATTTCCATTGCTCGTTTGAATCGAGAATGTTGCAAATAAAGCTCCATCTGTATATCTTTTGTCGGTTGGTGATTCAAGGGTATTCATCGTTTTTAAACGAATTAACTTTAGCGCATCATGAATTTGATTGATTTGATCTTTATCTAAGATGAAGGTCTTTTTCTCTCCGTTACGATCCGATTGAATTGTTCCTTTCTGATAGACTATTACCTTAGAAACACCCCTTGTTCTAGCTTCATATTTAATTTGTAGCGATGTATCTCCAATTTTGTTTTGAGAAGAGCATCCGAAATAGAGAAGGATACAAGTACATATCACTAATTTCTGGCACATAGGTTTTCGTCTTGAAAATAAGTTCATAAAAAAGGCGCTTTGAAAAGCGCCTTGTCTGTAAAAAATTTTGTTTTTAGCTTCCTATCATAGCTGCACGAGGACCACCTGCTGCAAATATTGATCGCATTCGGTCTTTTTGACCCAGAGAGAACATATTCATACAATCATCATTAGTATAGTCCATATAGTTCATAAATTGATCGTTAGACCTACAGTGATATGCCGAAGTAGGACATCCATAATTCGGACGGTCTGCTCGCGGGGTATCGTCTACAAAGTCATCTCTATTGCATCTACCATCTCCCCAAATGTGTCTCAAATTTAAGTAGTGACCAACTTCGTGTGTTGTTGTTCTACCGCCATCAAATGGAGCAGCTACGTACCCAGTAGTTCCGAAATACTGAGGAGATACAACAATTCCATCAGTAGCTAAGTTACCACCAGGAAACTGTGCATATCCTAAAATCCCACCGCCAATATTGGCAACCCAGATATTCATATGGGTCTCTGGAGTTACTGGTGGATAAGCGGCCTTAACAGCGTCATTTGTTCCCCAAGAAGTTCTAGTACTTGAGTATCTGAATGTATTTGCTAATGTGAATGTAATTTCACTATCAGCGGCAACTGTAGCAAATTCGCTTGGCGTATTTGAAGCGTCATTATTGGTTCTTCTAAAGTCGTCATTTAATACTTGCATTTGAGAATTGATCTGAGTATCAGAAATATTTTCATTTGAATTGCTATACACAACATGAATGTAAACAGGGATGTTGATTACGCCTAATCCATCATCAACTGGATCGGTGCCGCCGCCACCATCGTCACCGCCACCGCCATTGCCACCACCGCCTCCGGGTTTGCCATCTGGCTTTTTACTAGCAATAAATTTTCTACTTGCATATTCGATGTCGTACATTTTTTTATACAAGCCAGGATTTTCATCCAATTGACGATTCAATACATTCATCGAATGACAATTTTTATCATCTTTTCCATTATCGCCTTTTGGGGCATTAAGTTCTGTGTACACAAAAAAGTCAGACATATCGATTGTTGTCTGTTGATCGGTTGGATTTGCCACTTCTGAGTCTTGACATCCAATAAATACTGCTGTGATTAACAACAGGGGGAGAATAAATTTTCTCATCTTGAATAGATTAAAATGTTAATATAAGTTAGTTAATAAAAGTTAAGAATTGGCTGAGGGACCTAATGAACAAACGGATAAAAAAATTGAAAGTAAAGGACCTTCCGAATCTTAACGGCTCATAAATTTAACTAATTATCTAGTTATTAACAAGTAAGAGCAAAAAATAAGGTAATTTAGAATAGATTTTAATAATTAGCAGAGCATTAATTTTGCTTTTTGAATGCCTTCTATTAATCTATCCACTTCTTCTTTTGTGTTGTAAAATGAAAAAGAGGCACGAACGGTACCGGGTATTTGATAAAAATCCATGATGGGTTGCGCGCAATGGTGCCCAGTTCGAACAGCAATTCCTAATTTGTCTAAAATTGCTCCGATATCATAAGGATGAATTCCTTCAATGTTAAAGGATATAACAGCTGTTTTTTCTGAGGTATTTCCGTAGATTTTTAATCCGTCAATCTGTAAAAGTTTTTCGGTAGCGTCACCAAGCAATTCGTTTTCATAATTACGAATCGCTTCAAATCCTATAGCATTCATATAATCGAGTGCGACTCCAAATGCGATTCCGCCACAAATATTTGGTGTTCCTGCTTCGAATTTATGTGGTAATCCGGCATAGGTGGTTTTCTCAAATGTAACGGTTTCAATCATTTCTCCGCCGCCTTGATAAGGGGGAAGTTTTTCCAACCACTCCTGTTTTCCATAAAGCATCCCAACTCCTGTTGGTCCGCAGAGTTTATGAGCAGATGCTACATAAAAGTCTACATCTAAAGCCTGTACATCTGGTTTAATATGGGGTGTTGCCTGAGCTCCATCAATTAGAACGGCAGCACCAACGTTATGAGCAGCTGAAATAATCTCTTCAATCGGATTCACAATTCCTAAGGCATTGGAAACGTGATTACAAAATACCAATTTCGTTTTCGAATTCAATAATTCATGAAAAACATCCATTCGCAAATTTCCTTCTACAGCCATTGGGATCACTTGTAAAGTAGCCCCAGTTTTTTCGCATAACATTTGCCATGGAACAATATTTGAATGATGCTCTAAAGCTGAAATCATAATTTCATCTCCTTCAGAAATAAGGGAAGCAAATCCCGACGCGACAAGGTTGATACTTTGGGTTGTTCCGGAGGTGAAAATAATTTCATAAGGTTTGTTGGCATTAAAATGTTTTTGAATTTTAATGCGCGCCTCCTCGTATTTATCCGTTGCAATTTGACTTAAGGTATGAACCCCACGATGAATATTAGCATTGTAGTTTTGGTAATACTCTACAATGGCATCAATCACAACTTGTGGAGTTTGAGAGGTAGCTGCATTATCTAAATAAACCAATGGTCTTCCATGGATTTTCTGATCCAGGATTGGGAAATCTTTTCGAATGTCTTCTACTTTGAACATGATACAACCTTAGCAATGGCAAAGATACGGCATGTTTTTTATAATGACGAGTGAAACTCAAGTTGAATATGGTTATCTTTAAGAGCTGAATAATACATCATGAAATTCTTAACAAGATTCCTTTTACTAATCATCACCCTACTTCTTTTTACGGTTGTTTTTAATTATCCAAAACTGAATATTTTAGCCGGGTATTCTGCTAAGAATATAGCTTCTTCAGTGTTTGTAGCTGGCCGCACTATGGAGTTTACCGATGTGAATGACAACGATTTTTCACCCGTGAATTTGGCCAATGATGCCATTGATTTAGAATCAAAAATTGCTACTTCAGATGCATTTAAATTACTAACAAGGAAAGCTTTTTACAGAGAAGGTTTGGGTGCAACTCTCGCCTTAAGGAGTACCGATATTGAACAATCGTATGCGAAACCAAATCGAAATCAATTTATTGTTGATAAACCTTATCCTTTTGGCGGCAATGAGCCAATTGATTCTACATTTTCAAATATTGATTATAAAAAATTAAATAGTGCTATTGATGGATTATTTGATCCTGTCAATAAAACACGAGTGGTATTGGTCATCTATAAAGATCATATTATTGCTGAACGGTATGCTGATGGATATGATGAAACATCAAGAATGTTAGGATGGTCAATGACCAAAAGTGTGACCAGTACAGTGTATGGAATCCTTCAACATCAGGAGAAAATAGATGTGAATTCAAAAGCTCCTATTTCGGCATGGGGAAATGATGATCGTAAAGAAATTACGATTCATAATTTGTTACAGATGAATTCTGGTTTGGAATGGGACGAAGATTATAATTCCATTTCTGATGTCACCAAAATGCTTTTTTTAGAGCGAGATATGACCAAATTACAAGCGACTAAAAAGTTAGTTGGTAAACCCAATGAAACCTGGTATTACTCCTCTGGAACCACAAACTTACTATCTGGAATTTTACGACAGCAATTTGACACCCATCAGGAATATTTAGATTTCTGGTATGCCGAACTAATCGATAAAATTGGAATGCATTCCATGGTAATGGAAGCCGATTTGGCAGGGAATTATGTTGGATCGTCTTATTCGTGGGCAACACCAAGAGATTGGGCGAAACTCGGATTATTATATCTTCATAATGGAACATGGAATGATGAGGTACTATTCGACGAAAAATGGGTGACTTATGCAACTACACCAACACCTGCATCAGATGGACGTTATGGAGCTCAGATTTGGTTAAATAAAGGTCAATTCCACAAAGATATACCTGAAAATATGTTTTCTTTCAATGGATACCAAGGTCAAAATGTATTTATCTTTCCAGATCAGGAAATGGTGATTGTTCGAATGAGCTTAACAGAAAATGGAGATTTAGATACTTTTTTAAAAGGCATTCTTGAATCCATAAAAGCGTAAACTATTCGTTAGAAAAGGCATTCCAACCTTGAGCTTTCAAGGCTATTTCTTGATTTGCTCTTGAGACCAGATGCAATCCTTGGTTCTCCTCTGTAATGTGTCCAATCACAGTAAAATGTGGATTTCCTTTGATTTTGTCGTAGTCAGAAATCGAAATCGTAAAGAGTAATTCGTAGTCTTCACCACCAGACAAAGCCACCATAGTCGAATCCAATTGAAATTCTTCGCAAGTACTGATTACCTGTGGATCTAGCGGTAGTTTTTCCTCATAAACTTTACAACCCACTTTACTTTGTTTGGCGATGTGGAATAGCTCCGAAGAAAGGCCATCTGAAATATCAATCATAGCTGTTGGTTTCACATCTAATTCTTTCAGTAATTCAGGAATATCCTTTCGGGCCTCTGGCTTTAATTGACGCTCAATAATGTATGAATAATTAGATAAATCAGGTTGATTATTTGGATTCACCTCAAACACCTGTTTTTCTCTTTCCAATACTTGGAATCCTAAATAAGCACCTCCTAAATCACCCGAAACAACAATGAGATCAGTGGGTTTTGCACCATCTCTGTAGACGATTGATTCCTTAGCGGCTTTACCAATTGCAGTAATTGAAATAATCATACCTTTAGTAGAAGAAGAGGTATCTCCTCCTATTAAATCAATTCCATAGGTTTCACACGCCAATTGAATTCCTGCATACAACTCCTCTATGGCCTCCAGTGAAAATCGATTTGAAACCGCTATCGAAACTGTGATTTGTTCGGCCGATGCATTCATGGCATACACATCAGAAATATTCACCATTACCGCCTTATATCCCAAATGTTTTAAAGGCATATAAGACAAATCAAAATGAACTCCTTCGACTAATAAATCTGTAGTAATCACTGTTTCGTCTTCTGATGAAGATAAAACCGCAGCGTCATCACCCACTCCTTTAGTCGTAGTTTTATGTTTCACCGGGAAATATTGGGTCAGGTGTTCAATAAGCCTGAATTCACCGAATTCTGACAACGAGGTTCTTTGCTGATTTTTATCTTCAAACATAGGGCAAAAATAGAAAAATTCTAAGAGGAAGAGACCATATTGAGGAGCTTAAATTGTTATATTTGTTAGCACTGAAATTCCTATGAATGTAACGAAAAACCCACCCATGAGAAGAGTTGCCTTTTTTATTTTATTAGTTGTTCTGTCGTGTTCGAAAGATGATAGTGCAGATACCACAATGCCAGACGATACCACAACCAATCCTCCGGTGTTAGCGATTGAAGCGGAATGTACCAATGGATTTGCGGCAGGCTTTCCATGTAATGATTATGATTTGGTCGCTCGATTGACACTAAGTGAACTTGATTTTACCGGTTCAACAACAAATTTAAGTGCGAATGATTCATGGGGTTGGACAGATCCTACTAACGATAAGGAATATGCCCTGGTCGGATTAAATTCAGGAACTGCCTTTGTAGATCTAAGTACTACAGAAGCACCGATTGTAATTGGATTTTTACCTACGGCAACTATAAACAGTGATTGGAGAGATATTAAGGTTTATAACAACTATGCATTTATAGTCAGCGAGGCTACAAACCATGGAATGCAAATTTTTGATCTAACAAAACTTCGCAATATTTCGGATCCGCCCGTTGTTTTTACGCCCGATGCAACCTATTCTGGTTTTGGAAAGGCTCACAATATTGTCATTAATGAATCGACTGGTTTTGCCTATGCGGTTGGTACCACAACATTTTCTGGAGGTCCTCACTTTATTGATATTCGCAATCCATTAACACCTGTAACTGCTGGTGGATATGCGCAAGATGCCTATTCTCACGATGCCCAAGTGGTTACGTACAACGGCCCAGATACTAGGTATTCAGGAAAAGAAATTTTAATTGGAAGTAATGAGGACAAAGTGGCTCTTGTAGATGTGACAGACAAATCGAATCCAGTTCAAATTTCAACTATCGGCTATAGCAATATCGGGTATACCCATCAAGGATGGTTTACAGATGACATGCGGTATTTTCTAGTGGGTGATGAGTTAGATGAGATTCGGTTTGGTGGAAACACAAGAACCCTAGTTTTTGACTTTTCAGACCTTGAAAATCCAGTAGTTCATACTACTTATGATGGTCCAACTGCAGCCATCGATCATAACGGATATGTAAATGAAAATCTATTCTACCTAGCGAATTATACGGCTGGGGTTCGGATAATTGACATTACCAATATTGGTGGGCAAACACTTACTGAAGTTGGTTTTTTTGATACACATCCATCAAAAGATTCAGCTTCGTTTTTTGGAGTGTGGAATGTATATCCATATTTTTCAAGTGGAAATATCGTAGTTAGTGATATTGAACAAGGATTGTTTATCATTCGAAAATCTCAATAGACAGATTTATGAGAAAGGCGCTTTTCTTTTCTGCGATGCTTTTCTTGTTGAGCTGTGAATTTCTTCATGAAAAAAACATAACAACGAGCACTTCAAATGTGTTTGAGACAGATCAAATCAAAACATTCGGAGGATCGTTGAATGATAGTTTTCAATCCATTGTAAAAGCGAATGATGGTGGTTATGTTGTTTTAGGATATTCTCAAAGCGCCGATTTTGATATTATTGATAAGAGTGATAATTCTTTCGACTTTTGGATATGCAGATTTGATGGGAATCATAATTTGCAATGGAGTAAGACCTATGGTGGGTCACTAGATGATCGAGGAGCAGATATAGTTGCGACCAATGATGGCGGATTTGCCTTATTCGGATACAATGGAAGCAATGATGGAGATGCAACTCAAAATGCAGGGATTCGGGATTTTTGGATCATAAAAATTGATGGAACTGGTACGATTTCATGGCAAAAATCCTTCGGTTTTTCGGGATCTGATTATGGAGTTTCTCTTATTTCTACTTCAAATAATGGATTCGTATTGACAGGTGTTTTGAATGTAACGGCATCTGGTGGGCAAGGCAATTCCAAAACTACCGCTAGGCATGCAGGTGGAGATTTCTGGGCAATTAAACTTGCTTCAGATGGGAAAATGGAATGGACACGATATTTCGGTGGATCATTCACTGATGCTCCGTTTGGCGTTGTAGAAACGGATTCCAATGATTTTATTATTGCAGGGTCTTCAGATAGTGATGATGTCGATATTTCTGGCAATCGAGGAACCTACGATTTTTGGGTAGTTCGGATTGATTCCAACGGAACATTGGTGTGGGAAAAAAGTTTCGGAGGCACTCAAATTGATGAGGCTAGAGGAATAACAATGACTTCGGATGGTAATTTTCTCATCATAGGAGATTCGCGAAGTGCTGATGTAGATGTATCGGTAAATAATGGAATTGCCGATTTATGGATGGTAAAAATTGATGACTCCGGAAATGTACTTTGGGATAAATCAATTGGGGGAACTAATTTTGATGCAGGTCGCTCTGTAAGTAATGATTTGCAAGATGGATTTATAATTTCTGGAAGTTCAAGAAGTGATTTTAGCCAACATCAGAATAAAGGACAAAATGATGCATGGGTCTTGGGAATAGATTCAAATGCAGCTGTCAAATGGCAAGAATTAATTGGCGGTAGCGAGATCGATGTGTTTTATGATGCCATTCAATTCAATGAAAATTATATTGTTGCTGTAGGCGATAGTCGCAGTGCCGATGGCGATATTCAAAACAATAAAGGCTTTTCAGATGGCTTAATTGTAACCCTTAAAAAAAAATAGTATGAGGAAAATAACGCTATTACTATTTTCGCTAATACTTCTAAACTGTAATGGTTTACAAGACTTGGAAGAAGCGACGGTCACTTTAGAATTTACGCACAATTGGGATGGTGATCTAGTCGATAGTTCGACTTTTGGTGATTTTAATTATCGAACTGCTAATGGTGAAAATACAAGTATAGAACGTTTACGATATGTGGTTTCTCAACTTCAATTTGTTGGCAATACGGGTATTAATTTTTCACCTAAAACGTACCAATTTGTGGATGTAGGTAATGGTTTTGGTCTTTCGCTAAACATACAAGATTTAATTCCCGGCACTTATGAAATACGTTTCCGATTTGGATTCTCAAATGCAGATAATCAAGATGGAGTATATCAAGATTTGAATTCAGCATCATTTAATGTGCCGAGCCAGCTGGGAGGTGGATATCATTACCTGCAAATGGATGGGAAATACAAGGACCCGAATCAAAATGAACTCAATTACAATTTTCACGTCATTCGAGCGGTGAATACTTCAAATGTCGGTTTTCCCGAGTTCGTCGATACTTCCTTTGCGGTGAATCTGGGTTCGGTTACCATTAGAAATGATGCAACTGTAGAAATTCAAATGAATATTGCAGAATGGTTTAAAAATCCCAATCAGTGGGATCTGAATTCATTGGATACTAATTTGATGTCAAATTTTGGAGCACAATTGCAGATGATTGAAAATGGTGCGTCTGTATTTAGTTTAGGAGCTGTAATTCAATAATAAATGATGAGGTACATAATTTCTTTGCTAGTTCTTGTTCTGTTTTGTAGCTGTTCTTCAAAACAACAGGACGATTATGTACCTGTACCATACACACTCAACATGCCGCCGATATTTGAACAGAAATTAGCTCCGCCTTTTATTCCATCGGATAATCCTTTGACGGCAGAAGGAGTTGCATTAGGTAAGAAGCTTTTTTTTGACCCAATATTGTCCGGAACCCGAACACAAGCTTGTGCGCATTGCCATCGCCCTCAAGATGGTTTTTCACATGCATTTCAGTTTAGCGAAGGAGCGAATGGTGATTTAGGAACACGTAATTCGATGCCATTATTCAATAATGCATGGAATTATAATGAATTATTTACCTGGGATGGGAAAGAATTTCGATTAGAAAATCAGGCTTTTGAACCTGTGACGAATTCCATCGAAATGAATGGAAACTGGACAACCATCGAACAGCTTTTAAATACCCATGATGACTATCCTGAATTGTTTCGAAAGGTATTCGGAAATCAACGTATAGACTCCACTATGGTTGTAAAAGCGATTGCTCAGTTTCAACGAATTTTAATTTCTGGAAACTCAAAATTTGACAGGTATCTATTGGGTGAAACCACCTTAACTCCCCAGGAATTAAATGGGTTTAACGTATTTATGGCGGAAAATAAAGGGGATTGTTTTCATTGTCACGGAAGTGATAACAATCCGTTATGGACCGATAATGATTTTCATAATAATGGACTGGATGCAACCTTCACCGATTTAGGATTAGGGGGAGTCACTGGAGATCCAAATGATAACGGAAAATTCAAAACACCAACGTTAAGAAACCTTGTATTTACGTCTCCTTACATGCACGATGGTCGATTTGCCACTCTGGAGGAGGTTATTGATTTTTATTCAGAAGGGCTTCAAAATTCACCAACTATAGACCCTTTAATGAAAAACGTGAAACAGGGAGGAGCACAATTAAGTACCTCAGATAAAGCAGATTTAAAGGCCTTTTTACTTACACTTACCGATTTTGATTTCATCCGAAACCCAGATTTCAACAAATAATCGACAAATCCAATAGTTTTATTGAGCTTGTTAATCAATATGTAACCCAAATTAATAGGTTTCGTCGTATATTTGCAGACAATTTAGATTTAATCTACTTAAACGATGATAAAAGTTTCAGATACTGCCAAGAAAAAAGTCATGGAATTAATGACAGATGACGGTTTTGACGCGACTACTGATTACGTTCGTGTAGGAGTTAAAAGCGGTGGATGTTCGGGCTTATCTTACGATTTGAATTTTGATAAAAATCAGGAAGAAAATGACAAGGTGTTTGAAGACAATGGTGTAAAAATCATTGTAGACAAAAAAAGTTTCCTCTATTTGGTAGGGACAACGTTAGAATATTCTGGTGGATTAAATGGTAAAGGTTTTGTGTTTAATAATCCCAACGCAAACAGAACGTGTGGGTGTGGAGAGTCATTTTCACTTTAAAATTAAATTATGAGCAAGTACACAGAAGATGATTTAAGAGAAGAGTTAAAAACCAAGGAATACGAATATGGTTTTTACACTGAGATAGAGAGTGAAACGTTTGCCAAAGGTTTAAATGAAGATGTGGTTCGTGCGATTTCAAAAAAGAAGAATGAGCCAGAATGGATGACTGAATGGCGTTTAGAAGCTTTTCGAATCTGGTCGACAATGGAAGAGCCAGAATGGGCCAATGTGACGTACCCAAAACCTAATTTCCAGGAAATCGCCTACTATTCGGCACCAAAGCAAAAGCCAAAACTAAATAGTTTAGATGAGATTGATCCTGATTTATTAGAGACCTTCGAAAAACTGGGAATTTCTCTAGAGGAACAAAAGCGATTGGCCAATGTTGCTGTAGATGTTGTAATGGATTCAGTTTCTGTAGCGACCACGTTCAAAGAAACCTTAGCCAAAAAAGGAATCATCTTTATGCCAATTTCTGAGGCGATTCAAGAGCATCCAGAATTGGTGGAAAAATATATCGGTTCGGTAGTACCTCCGACAGATAATTTTTATGCTGCATTAAATTCAGCGGTCTTCTCAGATGGTAGTTTCTGCTATATTCCGAAAGGAGTAAAATGTCCGATGGAATTGTCAACGTATTTCCGTATCAATGAGAGTGGTACAGGACAGTTCGAGAGAACATTAGT
>JALQZD010000138.1 GCA_023258495.1 Polaribacter sp. | reverse complement strand
CGCGTACGAGCTGTGGTGATCAACTTGGCAATCATAGAGTCGTAGTGCGGAGGAATAACGTATCCTGCGTAACAGTGTGTATCCAAACGAACCCCGTGGCCACCTGGTGCATGGAAAGATGTAATCTTACCAGGCGATGGGCGGAACCCGTTGTAAGGATCTTCGGCATTGATACGAACTTCGATAGAGTGAAGCTGTGGCTCATAGTTTTTGCCGAGAATTGGAATTCCAGCCGCAACTTTGATTTGCTCACGAATCAAATCGTAATCAATAACCTGTTCAGTAATCGGGTGCTCTACCTGAATACGAGTATTCATTTCCATAAAGTAGAAATTCCTATGTTTATCAACCAAGAATTCTACTGTACCAGCCCCTTCATATTTGATATATTCTGCAGCTTTTACGGCAGCATCTCCCATTTTTTCTCGCAACTCATCTGTCATAAAAGGTGATGGAGTTTCTTCCGTTAACTTTTGATGACGTCTCTGAACAGAACAATCTCTTTCAGATAAATGACATGCTTTTCCGTAGGCATCACCAACAATTTGAATTTCGATATGACGAGGTTCTTCAACAAACTTCTCCATATACATATCATCATTGCCAAAAGCTGCTTTTGATTCTTGTTTTGCAGAATCCCAAGCATCCTTTAGATCTTCGGCTTTCCAAACAGCACGCATACCTTTACCACCACCACCAGCAGAAGCCTTAAGCATCACTGGGTAACCTACCTCATCGGCTAACTTTTTACACTCTTCAAAGTTTTCGATAATCCCATCACTTCCAGGAACACAAGGCACACCTGCAGCCTTCATGGTTGCTTTTGCATTCGCCTTATCTCCCATTCGATCAATCATCTCAGGAGAAGCACCAATAAATTTTATATTATGTTCTGCACATAATTTTGAGAACTTCGCGTTTTCTGATAAGAAACCATATCCTGGATGAATGGCATCGGCATTGGTGATTTCTGCAGCGGCAATAATATTTGACATTTTCAAATAGGATTCACTACTCACAGCAGGACCAATACAAACAGCTTCGTCGGCAAAACGAACATGCAAGCTATCTGCGTCTGCAGTTGAGTATACCGCGACTGTCTTAATGTTCATCTCTTTACACGTACGAATAACACGCAAAGCGATTTCACCTCTATTTGCAATTAGAATTTTTTTAAACATAGTTTGATAGTTTACGTTGACAAAAAATAAAATTCAATCGATAGGGATTGACTATGAGGGGTCAACTAAGAATAATGGTTGATCAAATTCTACTGGTGTAGAATCATCTACCAATACCTTAACTATTTTACCAGATATTTCAGATTCGATTTCGTTGAATAATTTCATCGCCTCAATCACACAAACGGTATCGCCTACTTTAACCTCGCTTCCAACATCAACAAAATTTGCTTTGTCTGGCGATGGTTTTCTGTAGAAAGTACCAATCATTGGAGATTTAATTTCGATGTATTTGCTGTTTTCTTCAGCTGCAGGTTTTGCCGGGGCAGCTGGAGCTGCAGGTTCAGCAACTGGCTGAGGAACGATTTGCTGTTGAGGAGCAACCGCAGGAAGACTTTGGATTGGAGACTGAACAATAGTCGTTTCTGTTTTCTCCGGTCCTGTCTTGATTGTTAATTTTACATCTTCCATTTCAAGACTTACCTCACTTGCACCAGACTTGGCTACAAAGCGAATAAGATTTTGAATTTCTTTAATATCCATGTTTGTAAAAATTTAGTTGTCTTTTTTATTTAGGGTTATAAGCCCAAGTCAAATAAATTGCACCCCAGGTAAATCCACCACCAAAGGCCGCAAATATTAACTTATCTCCTTTTTTTAATTGATTTTCATAATCGGCTAACAATAAAGGAAGTGTTGCCGAAGTTGTATTTCCATATTTATGAATATTCTGCATTACCTTTTGCGGACCAACGCCCACACGATTTGCAGTGGCTTCAATAATTCGGGTGTTTGCTTGATGTGGAACCAACCAATCAATCGTTGTTTCATCAAGGTTGTTTCGTTCTAATATTTTTCCAGATACATCTGCCATACTAGACACTGCATATTTAAATACAGTTCTACCTTCCTGATGTACAAAATGCTTTCCAGCATTTACTGTAGCTATGGATGGAGGCAACATTGAGCCTCCCGCTTCAATTTTCAAAAATTCACGTCCCACACCATCGCTCCTTAACAACTCATCTTGCAAACCAAATCCTTCTTGGTTAGGTTCAAAGAGGGCAGCACCGGCACCATCGCCAAAAATGATACAGGTAGCACGATCTGTATAATCAATAATAGAAGACATTTTATCTGCGCCAATCAATAACACTTTATTGTAGCGTCCAGATTCTATATAACTGGCAGCGGTTGACATTCCATATAAGAAACTGGAACAGGCCGCTTGTAAATCATAAGCAAAGGCGTTTACCGCCCCTATTTCTGAAGCAGTGTACACAGCGGTCGAAGCTACAGGCAAATCAGGAGTTGCTGTAGCGACAATTACCATATCGATATCTTTCGGATCGATATTGCCTTTTTCCAATAAATCTTGTGCTGCTTTTATAGCCATGAAAGATGTACCTAAACCTTCACCTTTCAGAATTCTTCTTTCTTTAATTCCCGTTCTGGTAGTAATCCACTCATCGTTCGTCTCTACCATGGTCTCTAACTCTTTGTTTGTTAGAATGTAATCTGGAACATATTTGCCTACTGCCGTAATGGCTGCAGTTATTTTGGCCATAATTGAATAATATATCAGATTTTTACAGTGGTCAAAAGTAGTGAAAAAAACCACTTTTCTGACTAAAAATGGTCAAAATCATCGTTTTTTGACTTAAAAACAAAAAAAAACCCTCAAAACTGAGAGTTTTTAAAAATTTGTTGAATTTTGTTATTCTTCTACAGATGCGCCTTCTAATACAACTTGACCTCTGTAGTATAATTTACCTTCATGCCAGTGAGCTCTGTGGTATAAATGTGCTTCCCCAGTCGTAGGATCTGTAGCGATTTGCTGATTAGCAGCTTTATAATGCGTTCTCCTTTTATCTCTTCTGGTTTTAGAAATTTTTCGTTTAGGATGTGCCATTTTTAATCGTTTAGTCTATTAATAAATCTTTTAATTTATCCCATCTGGGATCTGTACTTTTTTCTTCTGTTTCTCTATGTATGGTATGTTCTTGCAACTTTTTTAACGTCTCAGACTCTAATGTTCCGTCCAATACCTTCGGATGGATTCTTTTATTCGGAACAGCCAAAATTACTGCTTCATATATGTACTGTGCAATGCTGAATTGGTAAGCTTCGTGTGGTAAAATCAATAACTCTTCGCTTTCGTCATTGTATTCTTCACCAAACTTTACCACCAACGGAATGGAAGCTTTAATTTCTTGATTGTAATACTCATTGCTTAAATCGCATGGAACTTCGACGCTTCCTTTGATATTGAAAAGTAATTCAAACAACGTACTTTTCTTCTCAAACTCCAATTTTACAGCTATTTCCGAACTTTTAAATTCATCGTAGTTAAATGTCTCAAAGAACTTGTTATCAATCGAATATTCGAACTGATGTTTACCTATTTTTAACCCCTCAAATTGAATTGTAAATTCTCTTAACTCTTTCATGGTAGGTTAAATTAGCGTGCAAAGATAATAAAAATTGTTTGGTAAAAAATCAATTTATAGATTAATTCCAATTAATTTTTTTGTTTAATCAATTGATTTTGAGTTAGCTTTTTGGATTCAACTCTATTTCGAAAAATATGTAAGGCAGAAAATAGTGCTTCCTTGAATGACGTTGCACTCGCTTCATTCTTTCCCGCAATATCAAATCCGGTTCCATGGTCAGGCGAAGTTCGCACTTTCGATAGGCCCGCAGTGAAATTCACGCCATTACCAAAACTTAAGGCTTTAAATGGCGCCAACCCCTGATCATGGTACGTAGCCAGGATTCCATCGAACTGCGTGTAGGTCTTCGATCCGAAGAAGCCATCCGCAGCATAGGGTCCGTAAACCAATTTGCCAGCGTCCTGTATTTCTTTTAATGTAGGTCGAATTATTTCCTCATCTTCTTTACCAATCACCCCTTTATCTCCACAATGCGGATTTAACCCTAAAACAGCAATGCGAGGCTTCTGAATTCCGAAATCCTTTATTAAGGATCGATGCATCACTTCAACTTTTTGCTGAATTAATTCGGGAGTAATGGCCTCAGCTACCTGTGAAATTGGAATATGACCTGTCAATAATCCGATACGCAAATCATCAGCCATCAATATCATCAAACTTTCGCCTTCTAAACTCGCTTCTAAGTATTCGGTATGACCTGGAAAATTGAATTTATCTGATTGAATATTGTCCTTACTGATAGGCGCCGTAAGCAGCACATCAATCTCTCCTTTTTTTAAGCATTCGGTTGCTTTAGATAGTGACTTATAAGCGTATTCACCAGAGGTTTCATTCGGTTTCCCTATTTCAAAATTCACATCCTCTTTCCAAACATTCAGCACATTGATTTTTGAATGTTGAATCTGATTGATAGTACTTATTCCGTTTAATTGATTATTCAATTCCAACACCTTTTTATGCTGTGAGATAACTTTAGTTGAACCGAACAATACGGGTGTGCAAAAATCTAACATGCGCTTGTCATGAAAGGTTTTGAGAATGACTTCAATTCCAATCCCTGCCAAATCACCAATTGAAATCCCAACAATTATTTTCTTCTCTTTCTCCATAATGCTATCGCTTCTTTGTATTTTTGCATTCACAAAAGTAACTAAATTTTACTGAGATGTTTACAGGAATTATCGAAACTCTGGGAGAAGTAACTCGTCTTGAAAAAGAGGATACCAACCTTCATATTACGCTTAAAAGTGACATCACATATGAGTTGAAAATCGATCAAAGTTTGGCTCATAACGGTGTTTGTTTGACGGTTGTTGCGATTGATGGTGACGAGTACACGGTAACTGCTATAAAAGAAACGATTGACAAATCCAATATTGGCGATTTAACAGTGAATGATTTGGTGAATTTAGAAAGAGCGATGAAATTAGGCGCTCGTCTGGACGGACATATTGTTCAAGGGCACGTTGACACAACAGGGGTTTGCACAAATATCGTTGATGAAAACGGAAGTACCGTCTACACCTTTAATTATTCTGACAATCCTGAACACATTACAATTGAGAAAGGTTCAATTACAGTGAATGGCGTAAGTTTAACCGTTGTAAATTCTCAAAAAACAGGATTTAGCGTTGCCATCATTCCCTATACCAAAACGCATACGACATTTCAATCCTTAAAAGTGGGTGATCGAATTAACTTGGAATTTGATGTGATTGGAAAATATGTCGCTCGGTTAACGCAACTATAATCTAGATTGCCGTTTCTTTTCGATGTAAAAATCGGGTAAGCTTCAATGTCAAATCAAGCAATATTACTTTCGCGTTGCCATTGCGCTCGATGTGATAAATTGCGGCATCTAGTTCCTTAAAAATCTCAACAATATTCGCTGAATTCACATACGGTGCGAATTTCTTTACATCGAAGTTGTTACTTGTACTTAAAAAGACCAAATCTTCTGCCGTATAATTTTGCAACAAAGCCTGCCTAAAAAACTGAATGCAATACAAAAGAAATTGCTTCTGAGTTTCTCTTCCCGATTTAGCAATGGTTTCCGACCAGGTAACCAAATCCTGAACGACTGCTGGATTTCCTTTGGCACGAAAAGCTGTTCGAACCCAATATACAAACCATTCTTCAAAATCACTGTCTTTGGAATCATGCAATGCTAAATGCAGCGCTTTGTTAAAGTTTCCATCCGATTGATGTGCATAAAACTTCGCCTCATTTGCCTCAATTTGCAACTGTTTTATCAGTTGATTCGCAATATCTTCTTCGGCTAATTTCGGAAAATGAAATACTTGGCATCTCGATTTGATCGTATCTAATAATTGCTCTTCATTTTCGGTAACCAATAAAAAAATGGTCTTTTCTGGTGGTTCTTCGATTAGCTTCAACAATTTGTTGGCGGCTGCAATATTCATCTTTTCGACCATCCATAAGATCATAATCTTAGAGCCACCTTCGTATGATTTAAGAAGTAGTTTCTTAACGATATCTTCAGCTTCGTCAACACCAATAATTCCTTGTTTATTATCAACACCAATATGCTTCAACCAGTTGAAAAGACTTCCGTAAGGCTGCTCTTGGACAAAGGTTCGCCACTCTTCTAAAAACAAATTACTTACAGGGTGCTTTTTAACTGAATCTGTAGAGGTCACAGGAAAAGCAAAATGTAAATCAGGGTGTTGCAACTTATAACATTTCGCCGCTGTTGCCTCTTTGTCTTTGGAATAATGATGTAAAATGTATTGTGCATAAGCAATGGCCATGGGTAGTGCACCTGTTCCCTCATTACCAACAAATAGCTGTGCGTGAGGAATTCTCCCATTTTCAACCGAAGTGGTCAAATGGTTTTTAATGTGTTCCTGACCAATTACTTTCTCAAAAAACATACACAAATATAGTTTTTTAAAACTCGAAAACGTTGTATTAAATTTTCAATTTGATTCCCATTTTAAACCATAAGAAAATTTAAATTTGTGGTGAAACAAACTCACCTATGAAAACAATTAACGATTTTAATTTTCAGGATAAAAAAGCAATTATTCGTGTCGATTTTAATGTTCCATTGAATGATACATTCGAGGTTACGGATACGACCAGGATTCAATCTGCAAAACCAACCATTAGTAAAATTCTTGCTGATGGCGGTAGTTGTGTATTGATGTCACACTTAGGTCGACCAAAAGGCAAACAAGATGAATTCTCTTTACGTCATATTGTTGGAACTGTTAGTGATATCTTGGGATGTACAGTTCATTTTGTTGAGGATTGTATCGGTGACTCCGTTGCGAAAGCTGTTGCTGATTTGAAATCGGGTGAAGTTTTATTATTAGAAAACCTTCGTTATTACAAAGAAGAAACTGCTGGTGATGTTGATTTTGCTAGACAACTTTCACAATGGGGGGATATTTACGTAAATGACGCTTTCGGAACAGCACACCGAGCCCA
>JALQZD010000102.1 GCA_023258495.1 Polaribacter sp. | reverse complement strand
ATATGTTTTGGTCCATGTGGATCCTCCATCAATAGTTTTATATATCCCAGATTGAGTTCCTGCAACGACAACATCTTTATTATTTGGATCAATAATCATACGACCTACATCCCCAAAATCTGCTGTTCCTTCTAATCCTGTCCAACTTACACCACCATCCGTAGTTTTAAAGATACCCGATCCGCCAATAGCTCCTAAATTACCAAATGGTTCACCAGTTCCAACATATAAAGTATTTGCATCTTGCGGACTAATGACAATAACTGAGGTTGCTAAATTTGGAATTTTATTATCGGTTACGTTTGTCCAGGAACTCCCCTCATTCTCTGTAAGCCAAACTCCCCCGCCAACTGTTCCAACAAACCATCTTTTGTTATTTGTTGGATCTACAACAATTCCTCTTGTTCTTCCTGGAACATTGTTTGGACCTCTTTCTGTAAACACAGCATTTGGAGAGATTTTAGAATTCACATTACCTTTTGCTCTTAATTGTGCCTTTTTAAATTCTTTTAAAACATAACCTGGTTGGTACGATGACTTTTCGGAATCAAAAGATTCTGCGCTGATTTGTTTAAAATATTCAGCCATGTACTCAATTCCTTTTTTGTGGCGCTTACCATCAATCTTCTTTGCCTTTTTATAAGATACTTTTTCAATCTTTATTTCCTTTTCTGATTTAGAACAAGAAATAAATGCCAAAAGGCTCAACATCAAAACATAGGATACAACTGTTCTCAATTTCATGGGTTAGTATTCGATTTTAATTATTTTAAATTGGTTTTGGTTTTGGTATTCTACAGTATTCGGATTTTCACTTTCCTGCTGAACAGTGCCCACATATAAAAATCCTTTTAAAGAATTCTTCGAATTCCATACGAGTTTCGTTCCTCTAAACGTATCTTCAAGAATTACATTTTCTGATACTATTTCGATTACTTTGAACTTGAAATCCTTGACAGCCTCGATGGATTTCGAATATTCAATTTCCATTTTCAAAGTCTTATCGATATTGTACGAAACATCGACAATAGTGTTCTGATTTACAGAACTATTATTCTTTTTATTCGTGTTTGAAACATCCTTTGACTTACAAGAAATCGCAAAAATAAATAGAAAATAGGTGAAGAAAAGTTTGAAATAACTTGTTGATGTTGGAGGCAAAAAAGTCATACTGTAAAAATAAGACTTAGTTACCATACTTTACATACTCACACCTGTTAATTTTTTATGAAGACGAGTTGCATAGCCATCCGACATTTTGGATATAAAACTACACACTTCCAATAATCGATGATATAGATTCTCATTAAATGAATGATACTCTTTCGGCAGGAGGTTCATCACCAAATCGTCATAACTACTTGGAGATTCATTATACGTATTGTTCAATGCGGATGTAAATACATCCAATAAATCAGCAATAATTCGATACCCTGCAAGCTCTTTCTCAATCACCTCTTTACTTTGATAAATTTTCTCAACACTGATTTTGAGGATATCATTAATCTGTGCTTCATATTTACATTTATCTAATAAGGATCGATTGAAAATCCCAGCTAAAATAGCCTCCTCGTTATTGAGAAAAACGGTAACTGCTTCATCAATTAATGCATTTATGGCAATGGCTCTTAAATAGGCAGTTCTATCTTTGGTATGTTCTAATCCATAGTATTTTTCACGATTTATTTTATGAATCAGCTTCGACATGTACTCCAAGGCATAATCTTCATCAATCAAACCTAAATTAATACCATCTTCAAAATCGATAATAGTATAGCAAATATCATCAGCAGCCTCAACTAGAAAAGCCAATGGATGTCGTTGGTAAGAAATGTATTCATCTGCTTTGCTAATAAGTCCTAATTCCTGAGTTATATCAAGAAAAACTTCCTTATCGGACTGGAAAAATCCATATTTTTTGTCAGAAATATCCGAAGTTGGCTTTTTGGGTAAACTCTCCTTTGGATATTTCATAAAAGCACCAAGTGTAGCATAACTCAATCGTAAGCCGCCATCAATTCCTGCTTTCGTCTCTGTAACAATTTTGAATCCATTAGCATTTCCTTCAAAATCAATTAAGTCCTGGTATTCTATCGGACTCAATTCATCCTTGTATTGCAACCCTTTACCGGTTTTGAAATATTCGCCTATTGCCTTTTCACCAGAATGTCCAAATGGCGGATTGCCAATATCATGCATCAAACAGGCAGAGGCTACTATGGCTCCAAAGTCATTGAATGTATAGCCCAATTCGGATAGCTTTGGATGTCTTTTTAACAATTCTTGGCCTACCCGTCGTCCAAGGGTACGCCCAACAACAGAAACTTCTAAACTATGGGTTAATCGGGTGTGAACAAAATCAGTTTCTGATAATGGAATCACCTGAGTTTTATCCTGAAGACTTCGAAAAGAAGATGAAAAAACAATACGATCATAATCGACTTCAAATCCCAAACGGGTTTCATCCTGTTCGGCACGAATTCTTTGTTCTGCATCTCCAAATCGTTTTAACGATAAAAGTTGTTCCCAATTCATTTGTAAGCTAAGCTCTTTTAGTATTGACTGAATTTAAAAAAAAGAGAAGCATTACACTTCTCTTTCTGAACTTCCAATTTAATTACAATATACAATTGTAGTTTATCCTTCGCAGCTAGCACATTCTTTCTTTTGCTTGAATTTTTGTGCTGCGTTCATACTGTGTTGATAGTACATCGATTTTACTCCTAATCTCCATGCCGTTACATATACATCATTTAAATCTTTAATTGGCATATCTGGATGGGCCATAATGTTGATAGACTGCCCTTGATCGATATAATTCTGACGGTTTGCCGCTTGATATACAATTACCTTCTGATCAATTTCTGCATATGTTTTGAATACATCTTTCTCGTGCTCTGTTAAGAAATCTAAATGATCTACAGATCCATCATTATCTCGAATACTTCTCCACACATCGGGTGTGTTTCTGCCCTTCTCCTCTAATACATTTTCAAGGATTGGATTCTTAATTGTTGTTTTGATCTTAGCGATATCTTTTACGTAAACGTTTGACCAAATTGGCTCGATACCTTGAGAAACCTGACCTAAAATGAAAGCTGAAGAGGTAGTCGGAGCGATTGCGTTTAATGTTGCATTACGTCTCCCATATCCTTTTAATACTTCTGGCTCACCGTATTTCTTAGCCATTTCCTCCGAAGCTTTGTACGATTTTTCTTTAATTAATTTAAAGATTTCGTTGTTTAAGTTATATGCCTCCTGGCTATCGAATGACAACATTTTTGACTGTAATAATGAATGCCATCCTAATGCACCTAATCCTAATGCTCTATTTGATTTCGCAAAATTGTACGCTTTCTCCATGAAATTGAACGTCAATTGATCATCTTTATTAGGAGAATCTTTGAATACTTCCAATTTGGTAATGAACTCTTCCATTACCGCATCTAAGAAGTAGGTTAACGTCTCAACTGCATCCGTATCTTTCCATTTGTCATAGTGTAACAAGTTGATGGATGACAAACAACAAACAAAAGACCATTCATCATTTGATGGTAACATGATTTCTGTACACAAGTTACTTGCATAGATTTCATGATTATTGTCTTTGTACACATCTACTGTTTGGTTGTTTGCATTATCTCTAAATAAAATGTACGGATAACCAATCTCACCTCGACGTTGTAATACTTTTGCCCAGATCGTTCTTTTCTCTACATCACCATCAATCATTTCCTGCATCCAGTCATTTCCTACAGTAACACCGTGCGTTAATTCCTGAATTGGATTACCCTCTGTACCTATTTCTAAGAATTCCTTGATATCTGGATGATCAATTGGTAAGTACGGTGAAAATCTTCCGCGACGAACAGAACCTTGACTTACTACATCTACCATCTTTTCGAATAACTGCATGATGTGTACAGAACCCGAAGAAGAACCGTTATTTTTTACCTCTGCTCCTCTTGGTCTAAGTTTTCCGAAATATCCAGAAGTACCTCCACCAAGTTTAGACATCATTCCTACCTCTGATTGGGAGAATAAGATATCACCCATATCATCGGCAATGTGAGATCCGAAACAGCTGATTGGTAATCCTCTTCGCTTTCCAAAATTTGACCATACTG
>JALQZD010000318.1 GCA_023258495.1 Polaribacter sp. | reverse complement strand
ATCCATGCTGGAGTGTAAGATGTTTCCAGCTTTCGTGATTGTCTAATATATTACCTACGGCACAGGCGGTACAATCCTCCGGATTTAATTGATCGTTATGATAGGCGTTGTATAACTTAATTAATGCATGTTCTAATCGCTTCGTCGTCTTCATACCTTAAGGGATTATTAAATCAGCAGTAAGATAGAAATTATAACAAAAGAAATCAATAGCTGTTAAAAAATTCTCTTATTTGAATCTAAGCTAAATAATGCCCATCTTCCTTTAGTATGCCTTTAGGAAGTTGTATTTTTGGAGGGATCTATTGCATAATGGCGAGTTTAAAGAAAACCTTACTGAAGAAAAAATATGTTGCGATTAAGCTCAAAAGGATTGTCACAAATCATTTGGAAGTTAAAGGTCAAATTAATGGTGTAAAGGGAAGATTTATTCTGGATACTGGAGCGTCAAATTCTTGCGTTGGTATTGACTTACAAGAGCATTTTAAACTAGAAGTTCAAGAGAGTGAAATCAAAGCAGCAGGCGCTGGTGCGATCGGCATGGAAACCTTAGAATCCAAGAAAAATTCGCTGTTGCTTGGTGAATGGAAAATCAATTCTTTTTCGTTGGTTTTGTTTGACTTATCGCATGTGAATTCAGCCTTAGAACAACATAAAGCTAAATCTGTTCACGGAATCATTGGAGCAGATATTTTAGAAAAAGGAAAAGCTGTAATAGATTACAAAAAGAAAATAGTATATCTAAAAAAATAGAGAAATGAGTTTAGAAAAAGCCATAATGGATCAAATGAAAGCGGCTATGAAAGCAAAAGATACGATTGCTTTACAAGCTTTACGTGCTGTAAAATCGGCTTTCTTACTGGCGAAAACAGAAGGTTCGAATCATGAGTTGACAGAGCAGGATGAAGTAAAAATCATCCAAAAGCAGGTAAAGCAACGTAAAGACAGTGCTGCTGTTTTTATGGAACAAGGAAGAGAAGATTTAGCAGAGCCAGAATTAAAGGAAGCTGAAATTTTAGCTCAATTTTTACCAGAAGCCTTATCTGAAGAAGCCGTTGAAAAGATTGTCGTTGCAACTATCGAAAAATTGGGTGCTAGTGGTATGAAAGATATGGGAAAGGTGATGGGAATACTAAGTAAAGAATTAGCCGGAAAGGCAGACGGAAAAACCATTTCAACATTTGTAAGAAAGAATTTGATGTAGGTATCAGAATCCATCAATTTTATGGAATAAAATTCCAAACAATTTTTACATTTGCAATCCATTAAACGGCCCGTTAACTATGATGAGTAGGGAAAGGGTTTAGAAAATTTAAAGGCCCCGTAGTTCAACTGAATAGAATATCAGATTTCGGCTCTGAGGGTTGCAGGTTTGAATCCTGCCGGGGTCACAGATGCATAGCCTGATAATGTCCATTATCAGGTTTTTCTGTTTTTAGAACTTAAAGCTCGCTTTAAAATTCATGAAAACAGAAAAGGATCAATGTCGTTAGACATTGCTAGGCGCTATGTTTAGAATGGACTGCTAAGGATATTCAATCCTGCCTATCTCCAACCTTGCTTTTTTGATTTTATGGGCTTTTTATTTTCAAAGCGGAGCTTTGTCAGGATATTCAATCCTGTCAACCTTCTTCAATTCAATGCCAATATATTTTTTTGAAACTTTGATTTATGACTTTTCATTACCAATACGGAGTCCAAAGGATATTCAATCCTGCTACGTTTTGTTTTTCAAAGCG
>JALQZD010000264.1 GCA_023258495.1 Polaribacter sp. | reverse complement strand
GCTAATTTAAATGATTTGAAATCAGACAAAGATTATGTCTATGTCAACTTTCCTGGAATCAAACTATTGAGCTATCCATTTTCATGGGTTTATCCATTGCTAATTGGGGCATGTATGTTGCTTTTATTCATTTTATTCTTTGGCATTTCTTTAAATCGCCTGAATGGAAGAGCCATTGCAAAAGGGTTATTTGTGTTCCTTGGCATGGTCATAATTCAAGGAGGAATCTCATTCGGATTATGGAAATTGATTACCGTGATTCACCCAGGTTATACTGATATTTTACATGGATTTACCTACAATGGTTATGAATATATCGCTGCTTTCTTCTTTTTGAATTTATGGTTGGGCATGAAACTGTATCAAACTTTTGCTCGAAAAAACAAAATTGTAAATCTGTTGATCGGACCCGTATTGATATGGATTATTATAAATGGTTTAATTGCAGCATATCTCAAAGGAGCGGGATTTTTCATTATACCGGTATTCTTTGCATTGCTTATTTTGATGATTGAGGTTTTCATGAATTTGGAGGACCGTTCCAAAAAAATACTATTTACAATTTTAAGTATTCCAACCATTTACATGTTCGCACCAACAATTAAAACGTTTCCTGTTGGATTAGGGTTAAAAAACGTATTCATTAGTGCTATAATCTTTGGATTGGTATTCGGATTATTAATCCAAACTTTCCACCTCAGAAAGACCAAATGGCCCATTAAATTCTCTGGAGTATTCGCTTTAGTGTTTTTTGGATTGGCAACCTTCAATAGTGGTTTTGACACCGATAAAAAGAAACCTAATAGTTTGGTTTACGTGCAAAACATGACAGAAAATAAGGCCTTTTTTGGAACTTATAATTCCGTATTAGATGATTTTACAAATCCGTATTTCGGTGATACAAAAGAAGGAGATCATTTAAAAAGCGCCGAAACGAAAAGCAAATACGCTTCTCGATTTACATATGCTACAGAAACTGAAAATCGGAAAATTCCTACCTCTTCAATTTCGATTGAGTTGGATACGGTTATTGAAGGCAAACGCTTTCTAGACCTTAGGATAACCCCAGCTAGAAAGGTAAATAAATATGAATTTTCTACTCGGAAAAAAATTTCTTTAGATGGGTTTAAAGTGAATGGTGCACTAGTTAATGAAGGTAACACCTATTCAAGAAATAAGGGAACATTCTTAGTTTACCATATGGGGAATTCTGACCAAGAGCTCAGGCTCTCATTTAGCCTAGAAGTGGGTACAGAAGTACCGATCATTATCAATGAAATTTCTTATGATTTGTTGGCAAATAGCCTTTTTGACATCAAGCCTCGAACTAAAGAAATGATGCCAATGCCGTTTGTCACGAATGACGCAGTAATTGTAACGAATGAAGTTACGTTTTAATTGATCTCAGAAATTCGAAGCGTATTAACCATTCCTTTTTCCTCCACTGGCATAGAAGTCAAGTTGATAATAAAATCACCTTTGCTAACAAAGCCTTTAGATTTTACAATTTGATTGATATCTGCAATGGTATCGTCCGTACTTAAATCTTTATCGTAGAAAAAGGCTTTTACGCCCCAAAGAAGGTTTAATTTTCCTAAGATTCTTCGCTCTGAAGAAAAAGCAATAATATGAGATTTTGGTCTCCATGCCGAGATCTGGAATGCGGTATATCCACTAAATGTTAATGTAGAAATAGCGGCCGCATCGATATCATTTGCAATTTGTGCTGCATGATGACAAATCGATTTAGAAATAAATCGTTTGGTTCTGATGTGAGGTGGCTTTTGAGGAACACGAATTAATGGAGAGTTCTCAACGCTCTTAATAATCTCTGTCATTTTTTGAATCACCTTAATAGGATGTTTTCCAACAGATGTTTCACCCGAAAGCATAACAGCATCGGCCCCATCCATAATTGAGTTTGCAACATCATTTACTTCTGCTCTGGTCGGTACCGGATTGTCAATCATTGTCTCCATCATTTGGGTGGCAATAATTACAGGAATTCGACTTTTTTTGGCTTTACTTACCAACTTTTTTTGAATTAGTGGTACTTCCTGCATTGGAATCTCAACTCCCAAATCACCACGAGCCACCATTAATGCATCACAATATGGAATTAAAGCATCAATATTTTCAACTGCCTCTGGTTTTTCAATTTTTGCAATAATTGGAATCGTATAATCTGAATGTTGGGCAATTAGGTCTCGTAACATTCGAAGATCTTCTGGTGTACGAACAAAAGATAATGCAATCCAATCTACATCTTGAGAAATAGCAAATACAGCATCACCCATATCTTTTTCTGTAAGGGCAGGAAGCGAAATATTGGTATTTGGAAGATTAACCCCTTTCTTCGATTTTAATGGCCCTCCAACAATCGTTTTAACAACCACATTTTTATCTTTATCGGTAGATACAACCTCAAACATTAGCTTTCCATCATCAACTAATATGTTTTCACCAACTTTTACATCTTTAGGAAATCGTTGATAGGTCATAAATGCTTTTTCCTTCGTTCCTACACATTTATCGGTAGTGAAGGTGAACAGATCGTCTTTTTCTAAAACAACACCCTCTTCCATTACACCTACACGAAGTTTAGGCCCTTGTAAATCAGCAAGAATAGCAACATTCATTCCTGTTTCTTCATTAATCTCTCTAATGTGCTTAACGCGCTCTTTTATCTTGTCATAATCAGCATGTGAAAAGTTTATTCTAAACACATTTACACCAGCTTCTGCTAAAGCTCTTACATCGTCTTTAGTTTCTATAGCTGGCCCTAATGTTGCTACAATTTTGGTCTTTTTACTATTTGGCATAACTAAAAAATTAGATATTCTTTAGATTTTATTGTGTTAATATCTATAAAATATGAAGTGATGATTTGATCTATGGATTTGATTTTCTTCACGGTCTTCTTGATATAATCCTGAGTGATATTTCCGGTAATTTTGATAAAATAGTCAATGGTTTTTCGCTCTGGGATTAAATAGGTTTTTACTTCTGATGGCAGTAATAATTGTCCTTGAAT
>JALQZD010000220.1 GCA_023258495.1 Polaribacter sp. | reverse complement strand
CCTCGTCTCTAGTGATACGACGCTCAACAATTTCGTAACCTGATTCACGAGCCAACTGCATAATGGTTTTACGCGTAATGCCATCTAATGCCGATGTCAGATCAGGTGTATGCAACTTGCCATCGCGTACCAAGAAGATGTTTTCACCAGAACCTTCCATAACAAAGCCATTCGCATCTAACAGCAAGGCTTCGTCGTAACCGGTATCTAACGCTTCTTTAAGCGCCATCATCGAGTTCATATAGTTACCATTCGCTTTCGCATGACACATAGTGACGTTAACGTGATGACGAGTAAATGAAGACACACGGATACGAATACCCTTCTTCATGTTTTCTTCACCTAAATACGAACCCCATTCCCATGCAGCAACCATTACGTGCGTTTGCAAATTATCTGCACGCAGGCCCATACCTTCAGAGCCATAAAAACACATGGGACGGAAATAAGCGGAATTCAATTTGCTAATGATGCAAACTTTACCAGTCCTACTACCACTGCTACGGTAACAGGACAGACTACAATTACGTTATCCGTTTCTGAAATTAATTCAGCGGCAGGTAGCGCAGGACTAAATCCATTCGAATGGGCAGATTTATATATTAGAGTGGTATCTAGCTTAGGTACTCAAACTTCTCAAGAAGTTCCTTCCAATGTTGTTTCTGTGAGTGTTTATCCATTCTTTAATTATGCATTTGATGACTACTTCTTAGTAGGAGATGCAACGGCTCCAGGATGGAATAACAACAGTAATAACCCAGCTCTTTTTAGAGATGAAACAGACAGTAATGTATACTATTACACAGGTCGTTTCTCTGGTGGTGGACACTTTAAAGTATTACAGACCAAAGGATTATGGCACCCACAATGGGGTACCGATGATGGCGCTAATGTATGGAATACAACAGCGACAAATTCAAGTCCAGAACCAGAAAGATTCCCTTATGGAGGTGGATCTGGAATTCCTGATGGATACTATACGTTTACCATCAACTTTGCAACAAACACATTTACGTTTGCTTCGTTCAATGAATCTGGAATCACGAGTCCAGCCTCATTAACTGTTGAAGGATCTAGTACAGGTGCAGTGGCAATGACTTCATTAAGTCCTTTTGATGGTCACATTTGGTATGCAAATAATGTAAGATTAACTCCGGGTAGTGTAGAATTTGTTACAGATGGAGGCGCAAGATGGGGAAGCTCAACTTCGTTCTCAGGTGCTGCTACAGATGGAGGTGGAGCAATTCCAGTTGTTGTAGAAGATGATTACGACATCTGGTTTAATGATTTAACTGGAAGATATATTTTGATTCCATTAAACTTATAATATCAACCTATTAAAAACAAAAAGATGAAAATATTTTTAAAGAAAATAAGCTATTTAATCTTATCCTTGACATTGTTTCTTGGGTCTTGTGAGGTTGAAGAAAGCCTGATCATTACATCTCCAGACAAGGAATTTGTATTAAATACGCCTGGAATTAGTAATATCTTCTTAAACTTCGCTTTACCAAATAACCCGGCATTTACAATTACCTGGAAAGATGAAGTAAATACTGGTGCTACTTATGCGGTAGAAATGTCGTTAGACCCAGAATTTGCAGCGCCAGTTGAATTGGGTAGCACAGATAAATCGATCTTCTCGATGACTGTTCAGGAATTAAATGATGCGTTAGACATTCAAGATGTAAAATCATTTACGCCTACAGCTATCTATATTCGATTAAATACAGGAAGTTCAATCAGTAATTCGATCCTATTCTTAGTGTCTAAATTCGCCGTTCAGGTGCCAGAAATGCAGGAACCTGCATCAGGTAACTCTGTCGTTCTTTCCGATGTTGATCCAGAATTAGTGGCATTAACATTAGACTGGGAAGATCCAGAAATTACGTCTACAAGTACGGTTGAAGTTTCCTATGAGTTACAAATGGCAGAGGGTGGTACGAACTTCGCTTCTATCGCTACTTTAGGAGAAACTTCTGAGTTAACATTAAGCCTAAAACACGGTGAATTAAATGAGGCAGTGTTAGTGGCAAACGGTACAGCTGGAAATGCAAAAGATTACGAATTCAGAATTAGAGCGACAGCAAAAACAGATGCTGGTGACTTGTATAGAACTTCTGATGCCATTACCTTATCAATTACACCATACAGCGTTGAACTACCGACTTCATTATTCGTAGTTGGAGCTGGAGCGCTTGATGCTGGTTGGTCTTGGGATAATCCAGTAGAGCTAGTATTGCAAGGAAAAACATACTCTGGAAACATCAGATTAACTCCTAATAACGGAGGTAACTTCAGATTCTTTACTGTTAAAGACGATTGGGGTTCAGGACAAAACTATACCTACTATGCAGATAGAGGCTATACGTTTGATTCGAATTTAACTGATGCGATGGATGGTGATAATAACTTCTTGTTTACGGGTACAGAAGGGGAATACTTTATTGAAATTGACACCTTCGCAGAAACCATCACATTAGGCCCACCGGTGGCAGGTCCAAACTGTAACTTCGATCAATTATGGGTTGTAGGTGCAGGTGCGGCAGATACAGGTTGGAACTGGGCAAACCCTGGAAAAATCGTCTGTACTGGTAATGGTGTTTATGAAGGTAATATCAACTTAGTAAACGATGCATTCAGATTCTTTACTGTAAGAGATGACTGGGGATCTGGTAGAAACTATCCTTTCTATGCAAATGATGGGTATACGATTGACCCATTATTAGAAGATGCCATGGATGGTGACAATAACTTCCGATTCAATGGTACTCCTGGCGAATATGGAATCACTATTGACGCCGTAAATAAAACCATCACCTTAGGTGCTCCAATTCAATTCTGTGATTACGATCAGCTTTGGTTGGTTGGTGCCGCTACTCCAGGTGGCTGGGATTGGACCTCTCCAACAGCCTTACCATGTGTTGGAAAAGGAATCTATTCTGGTGATGTTACCTTTACCAACGAGGCTTTCAGATTCTTCACGGTAAGAGATGACTGGGGATCTGGATTAAACTATCCATATTATGAAAATGAAGGTTACACAATCGATGGCAATTTCGAAAATGCTTTGGATGGTGATAGTAACTTTAGATTCATCGGTACGCCTGGTACTTACAAACTAACGGTTGACACGAATACCAAAACGATTTATTTCGGTAATGGTTGTGAATTTGATCAACTATGGGTTGTAGGAGCAGGTGCGGCAGATACAGGTTGGGACTGGACAAATCCAGGAAAACTTGAATGTACAGGCGTTGGGGTCTATGAAGGAACAATCAATTTGATTAACGATAACTTCAGATTCTTTACAGTCAAAGACGACTGGGGTTCAGGAAGAAACTTCCCATACTATGTGAATGAAGGGTATACAATTGATGCGAATTTTGAGGATGCTCAAGATGGAGATAATAACTTCCGATTTGTCGGAACTCCAGGCAGTTACACAATTGTAATTAATACCAATAACAAAACAATCTCATTAAATTAATGACATATTTAAGGTTCTACAGTACCAATTGTAGAACCTTATTTTTTTTTTTGCGATGAAAAAAATACTCTTCTATTTAATAATTTTTTGTAATCTCTGTATTGGATTTTCAACCTATGGTCAAGTTACTTTAAGTG
>JALQZD010000066.1 GCA_023258495.1 Polaribacter sp. | reverse complement strand
ATGGATGATTATGACATATAACGATAGCAACCGCCAATAATTCCAATCCGCGTTTTAACAAAAGCCTAGTATCCACTAATGTTGCCGTTAATCCTCCTTTACTTAACTGATATTTGGAGAGTACTTTATTCGAATTATTTAAAAACAACACCCAAAACTCTTCATGTTGTAATTCTCCGAGTAATGGATGCATAATTTGAAAAACATCCTTGCTTGATGCGATGTTTTCTTTGTTCGGCCTGATTTCCTGATGGCGACGTTTTCCGAATTCCAGAGCTGTAATTATGGTAAGTGCTTTAGCCTGGCCTACACCTTTAAATTCTGTGAGTTTTTCCAACGGAAATTTAGCTAGCTCGCTAATTTTTCCATCAACAGATTTTAGCATTCGATGGGCAAGACTAACGGCAGATTCATCTCGATTTCCAGAACCTAAGAGGATGGCCAATAATTCGGAATTAGATAGAGATTCTTTTCCTTTTTCAATTAACTTTTCTCTTGGACGATCTTCCGACAGCCAAGCAGTGATGGGTAACTTTTTCATTTACAGCAATACTTTTACTGCACAAAATAGGTTAAATCTCAAAAAAATAAGATTTGAAAACCAACTTTTTTATCTTTGCATCATATTCGGTTTCAATATGAAAATTATAATAGCAGGTGCAGGTGATGTTGGATTTCACTTAGCGAAACTGCTTTCTTACGAATCTCAAGACACCTTTATTATCGATACGGATGGTGATAAATTGAATTATATCAACAACCATTTGGACGTAATAACCACAAAAGGTGACGCCACATCTATCAGCTTATTAAAAGAAACCGGAATTTCTTCTACCGACCTTTTAATAGCCGTAACAGATAGTCAACATACCAATTTCACGATTTGTGTTTTGGGAAAGGCCTTAGGTGCGAAAAAGACGATCGCTCGTGTCGATAATTCAGAATTTTTAAATGACTGCGAGGTAGACTTCGAAAAGTTTGGTGTTGATTTTATGATTTCACCACAAGAACTCGCAGCAGATGAAATTAAATTATTCTTAGATCAGTCCTCTTTCAATGAAACATTTGCATTTGAAGATGGTGTATTCAATATTGTCGGCGTCTCATTAACGTACCAATCACCATTGGTTGATTTAACAGTTAAAGAAGCAAAAGAACTATATTCGAAAGTTGACTTTATAACTATTGCCATCAAAAGAGAAGGAATGACACAAACCATCATTCCAAGAGGGGATACAAAATATCAAATAGGTGATCAGGTGTATTTTTCGGTTCCCAATGATAGTTTGGAAAAGTTATATCCTATCATTGGAAAGAAACATATCAACCTTAAAAATGTGATGATTTTAGGGGGGGGTAGTATAGGTCAAAAAACAGCTCGAAATCTATGTCAGGATAACTTCAGGGTAAAACTAATTGAGCAGGATCGAGAAAAAGCCGAATACTTGGCAGATACCTTACAAAATGTGTTAATCATCAATGGTGACGGTCGAGATTTAGAATTGTTAGAAGAGGAAAATATTCGTGAGACCGATGCTTTTGTTGCAGTAACAGACAATTCAGAAACAAATATCATGTCATGTTTGGTGGCCAAATCTAAAGGGGTTAAAAAAGCAATCGCACTGGTTGAAAACATGGATTATATCGATATTTCGAAAACGATTGGTATCGAAACCCTAATCAATAAAAAATTGATTGCTGCGAGTACGATTTTTACTCATATTCGAAAAGGGAAAGTACTCGCGCTTGCGAATTTGCACAATATCGATGCAGAAGTCTTTGAATTTGAAGTGAAAGAAGGGGCAAAAGTGACTAAAAAACCAATTCGTGATTTACGATTCCCAAGAGAAGCTGTTTTTGGCGGAATCATTCGCGATGGTGAACCCATCATGTCGTTTGGAGATATTCAAATTCAAAGTAATGATAAAGTGATTGTCTTCTGTCTTCCAGAAGCTATCGACAGCCTAGAAAGTTTTTTCAATTAGAATGGCGACACTCAATTTAAAGATTATCTATCGGTTCCTAGGAATAATTGCAATTCTGAATGGAATCTTTATGTTCATTGCGGTTCCGTTCAGCCTTTACCACGACGAACCTGAAAAAACAGGAATCATAAACGCTGGAATAATCACCGTATTTATTGGACTACTGCTGTATTTAAGCAATAAACCAAAAAGTACCAATATTCAGAAAAAAGAAGGGTTTCTCATTGTAACCATGGGATGGTTAACGCTTTCTTTTACTGGAATGCTACCCTATTTATTATCGGGGGCAATTCCAAATTTAACCGATGCCTTATTTGAAACGGTCTCTGGATATTCCACTACAGGGTCATCAATTCTTACGGATATTGAATCCATGCCAAAAGGAATTTTATTTTGGCGAAGTGCAACACACTGGATTGGCGGAATGGGAATTATTGTACTCACCATTGCCATCCTTCCGCTTTTAGGTATTGGAGGTATGCAATTATTCAAGGCCGAAGCACCTGGACCATCAGCAGATAAATTACATCCAAGAATTACAGATACAGCGAAGCGTTTATACTTGATTTATGTAGTATTAACTTTCGCTGAATTTTTCCTGTTAAAAATTGCCGGAATGGGCTGGTTTGATGCCATAAATCATGCTATGGCAACGGTTAGCACTGGCGGATTCTCAACAAAAAATGCAAGTTTAGCACATTACAATCATTTGCCTTTTGTACAGTATATCGTTATCCTTTTCATGTTGGTAGCAGGTACAAACTTTATCTTAACCTACTTCGCCTTGAAGGGTAAAATCAAAAAGGTATTTCAAAGTGAAGAATTTAGATATTACCTTTTTGGAATTATTAGTATAGCTAGTGTCATTGTCCTATTGGTTTATTTTTATCAAGATCCGAACTTACAAACCACAGTTCATCATCCGAAAATTTATGGTGAAGCAGAATATGCTATTCGACACGCATTATTCCAGGTGACATCTGTTGTGACGACAACGGGATTCGTTTCTGCAGACTTTACCATGTGGAGTTTCTTTGCTACGAGTATATTTTTTGCCCTGTTCTTTGCAGGAGGATCTGCTGGATCTACAAGTGGTGGCGTTAAAGTGGTGCGTCACATTGTAATGCTGAAAAACAGCTTTTTAGAATTTAAGAAGGCTTTGCATCCAAATGCGATTATTCCTGTTCGATTTGATGGTAAATCTGTGCATCAGAACATTGTATTTAATGTCATTTCATTTTTCATTATTTACATGCTGATTTTTGTAGTCTCTTCTGTAATCTTGACATTTTTTGATCTGGATTTTGTTTCTGCATTGGGTGCCTCCGCATCCTCATTAGGAAATATTGGGCCAGCAATTGGATCTGTTAGTCCGGTTAATAATTTTGCACACCTATCCAATTCAGCAAAACTCTTTTGTGCCTTTCTCATGCTGATTGGACGTCTCGAATTGTTTACCGTTCTCATTCTTTTCACACCATTCTTTTGGAAGAATAGCTAGATTTTTAGCTACGTCAATCCTTATTTTATTTTGCAGATAACCGCATAGGTCAGGTCTACCTATTCCTTAATTTTCGTCAAAAAAAGAATTATGAAAAAGGAATACATCTTCCAAAAACCTATTGTTATTGTCATATTACTCTTTTCAATAACAATACATGCGCAATCGGTAGTGATCAATGAAATTGTGACCGATCCTCAAAGCGATTGGAGTTCAAATAGCTTCAATGGTATTGCCGGTTCGGGAACTGTCAGCCAAGGTGTTGACGAGTACATTGAGTTGTATATTAAAACTGATGGATTAAATTTAACCAACTGGACGATTGAGTTAAACGATAGTAGTCCAGTAACTGGTGATTTAACGGATTCAGGCGCTTTCTCCGTATCCAACTACATTAGTTCGGATTCTGGTACATTCAATAGTACTACATCGGGTGATTTTTTAGTCCTTGGCAATGTCGTAGGTGCAGGATCTATGAATAATAGCATTACTATTCTTTTAAAGGACAATACGGGGACGGTAATTGACTCGGTAATTCTTGGAGGTGGATCTGGAGAAGCCTTCAGCGGAAACGCAGCAACCATCGGAGATGAAGCCGTTTTCCGAATGCCAAATGGAACAGATACAAATAATAACGAAACAGATTTTAGCAAAGGTATTTCGAGTTTGGGAATCGCTAACCTTACCCATTTTTACTGGGATGGAAGTCTGAATACCGATTGGGCTAATACTTCAAATTGGGCCACTGGTGAATTACCTGGATCAGACGACAATGTCTTCATCCCGAATGTGGAAAACAAACCCGTTATACATAGCAGCACCCATGCTGTCATTCAAGATTTGGATGTCACATCTTCCAGCCTAACCGTTAATGATGGGTCTTTACGTGTTAAAGGTGTTTCTAACGGAAACCTTACCTACACCAGAAACCTGGCTACTTCAAACTGGTATTTGATAGGTACTCCGTTACATGGAATCACATTTAATGATAGCTACGTAGCCTCCAATGCCATAGATTCTGGTACAGATAATAATCTTGGGATTGCTTCCTATGATACCACACTCGATAATTGGGACTATTTACAAGTCAGCGAAACTATAAATCCAACAACTGGACAGGGATTTGCCGTGAAAAGAGCCGCTGCAGGTTTGATTGAATTTTCTGGAACCATTCGAACAACAGATGTCCTAATTAATTTAAATGAAGGAGGTAATGGAAGTTATAATCTTATTTCGAATCCCTATACCTCCTCAATCTCCAGTGCTAGTTTCCTACAAGACAATTCTGATGAATTGATAAGTCAAACGCTTTGGGTATGGAACGAAAGCACAGGAGCTTATCAGGCTAAAGTATC
>JALQZD010000038.1 GCA_023258495.1 Polaribacter sp. | reverse complement strand
CAACATATTACTGCAAACAGAAAAGCATATGCAATGTGGTGGATATTGGCTCGTCTTGCAGGCTGGGATGGCAATTAGTGTTTAGCATTATCAATATTTATCAGATTATTGTTAAGGAGGATTTACAATTGAAAAGAAAACATAAAAACGTTTGCTTAAGTCGTAATGGACTTTAATGGCTAATAACTGAAGATTACTATCTGGAATTCCAAATTTCGCCACGTCAAAATACGTTTGATTTTGTACTGAAATTCCAACACCCTGCGTTCGTAGTGCCTTTACTTTTTCAGTAGTGAAAGGGTCGGAAATACCACCACTTAAGGTGTAGTATTTTAGACTCAGTCCTGCAGTAAACGCTTCGAACGTGCCTCCGATGGCACGGTGATAGCCACCATGGAAACTCAATCCGAAGTTTTTAGAAAAGCGAACATCAAATCCAGCATTCGGATACATTGTTAATCCACCTTCCGGATAAATTCGCCCACCAGCTGCGCCAATACCTGCCTTGGCAAAGAAATTCACATACTTTGTCTCAATGAAGTTTTTACCAACTCCGAAGAACAAATCCATGAATCCTGCGGTTAAACCTTTGTACATGGTATCTAAGTGCGCATAAATAAAGGTATTGTCATTTAGATATTTCTGATATTCAAATCCAATGATATATAACATTCTTCGAATGGGTTGATATCGTGGATTAGTACTTGCGTCTGTCCTTGACATCCCCACAGGAAAGAAAAAATCAAAGGTTATTTGCTGAACCGATTTCACAGCCGGTTGATTCCAGAAATTCTCTGGATCGATGTTATTGATTGCAAATTCTTTTTGAGCGTCGTCGTAGGATGCAGATCGAAATTGTGTCGGAATTTCAACGAAGAATGAGAAATTATCACTCTTTTGAATTCCAGTAAAGAAATTCACGTATCCGTATTGCACTCCGAATGAGAAGTCATCAGTTTTATATTGCAATCCTGCATTCGGATATAAGATACCTCCTCCGTTTACCAAGCTTCGATAACCTCCACCACCTCCAAAGTGGACATTGGCATCGAAATATAGATTTTTATAAATAGGGAAATTTATGCCTAAGTTAACTCCCAGCGTAAACAACCCACCTTGATCACCTGTAATTGCCGTATGGAAACCAGCACCGGTATACAACCAATCCGTTAGCGGAATATTGTAATTTAATCCAATAAAGCCCATAGTTCTATCTAACTGATAACTTACTTGATTAACGGGTTGATGAACTAAGATATAATTTAACCGAATCTTGTTGTTGAATAATTTTCCACCCAATTCTGATACCTCTCTGGATTGACTAAATCCGAGACTAACAGCAAATAATAAAAGGGTAAAAATTAGCTTTTTCATAGTTTTATTTATTGATTAAATTCAGAAGTGAAATGTAGATTCACTGTCGGATATTTTTGTTGTGCCATCTGAATACTGAATGCAGAATCAGCCAAAAATACCAATTTTCCTTGTTTATCCTTTGCAAGGTAGCGTTGTTTCACTCTTTTGAATTCAGCAAATTCTTCGTTTTTAGTATCCTCTGGCTCTACCCAGCATGCTTTATGTACCGGTAAATTCTCGTAAGTACATTTGGCACCGTATTCGTGCTCCAAACGGTATTGAATCACTTCATATTGTAACGCTCCTACAGTTCCAATTACTTTTCGACCATTCATATCCAAAGTAAATAATTGAGCCACACCTTCATCCATCAATTGATCTAAGCCTTTGTATAACTGTTTGGCTTTCATTGGATCCGCATTATTGACATATCTAAAGTGCTCCGGTGAAAAGCTTGGGATACCTTTGAAATTTAAAATTTCTCCTTCGGTTAAGGTATCGCCAATTTTAAAGTTTCCGGTGTCATGTAAACCAACAATGTCACCAGGGAAAGACTCATCTACAATTTCTTTTTTCTCTGCGAAAAACGCATTCGGACTCGAGAATTTTACTTTTTTGTTATGTCTTACGTGCAGATAAGGCGTATTTCGTTTGAAGGTTCCTGAGACAATTTTCACAAATGCCAATCGGTCTCTGTGTTTCGGATCCATATTTGCATGAATTTTAAATACAAACCCACTCATTTTATTTTCTTTCGAATCAACTTCGCGTTCTTCCGCATTTTTAGGTTGTGGAGATGGAGCAATTTCAATAAAAGCATCCAATAATTCCTTTACTCCGAAATTATTTAAGGCAGAACCGAAAAAAACAGGTTGTAAATTTCCTGCTAAATAGATTTCTCTATCGAACTTCGGATATACTTCATCGATTAATTCTAATTCTTCTCGTAAGGTTTCTGCGGCATCTTCTCCTACAGCTTTATCCAATTCTGGACTAGTAATGTCATCAAATTCAATTCCTGCAGAAACTTTTTGCTTGTTTTCTCCAGAGAATAGATTTAATTTTTTTTCCCAAATGTTATAGATTCCTTTGAAATCATACCCCATCCCAATAGGAAAACTCATAGGAGTTACTTTTAAACCAAGTTTCTGTTCAACTTCATCTAAGAGATCGAATGCATCTTTACCTTCTCGATCTAATTTATTAATGAAGACTAACATTGGAATGTTCCGCATTCGGCAAACTTCAACTAGTTTTTCTGTTTGTGGCTCAACTCCTTTCGCCACGTCAATAACAACGATAACGCTGTCAACAGCCGTTAAAGTTCTGTAGGTGTCTTCAGCAAAATCCTTGTGACCTGGAGTATCGAGAATATTAATTTTTTTATTCTTGTAGATAAATGCAAGAACAGACGTAGCAACCGAAATTCCTCTTTGACGTTCAATTTCCATGAAATCGGAAGTAGCTCCTTTTTTGATTTTATTATTTTTAACAGCACCAGCCTCCTGAATTGCACCGCCAAAAAGCAGTAATTTTTCAGTTAAGGTTGTCTTTCCAGCATCTGGATGAGAAATAATTCCGAAAGTTCTCCTACGTTCAATTTCTGTTAAAAAACTCATTGTCAAAAATTAGCTTGCAAAGATACATTTTAGCAGCAATAAATCACTCTAAAATCTTGATTGTCATGTGCACATCGCTCAAGGGCCATTCGTCAGGACCAACTTTAACCGCTGCAATTCGATCCATAGTTTTAAATCCGGAAATAACTTCTCCAAATACGGTGTGTTCTCCGTTTAAATGGTGAGCACCATTTCGATTGTGAACAATATAAAATTGAAATGGACTTGATCGTTTCTTCGGATTGTGTTCCCATTCTCGTGCTGCAGCTAAAGCACCATATTTATGTCTTCTGTTTTTACGGAATTCAGGCTCTAGCTGATAATTTCCATATTTCTTGCGTTGCTTAATGGTGTAGAAATGATCGGAGTTACCACCTTGGATGACAAAGTTTTTAGCAACTCGGTAGAAAACAGTGGTGTCGAAGTAATTGATTTTAGTTAAAAACAAAAAATTAGCTCTGTGGATAGGCGTATCCTTATACAATTGAATTTTTATTTTCCCAAATTTCGTCGAGATCTCAACAATACTCTTTTTATTTTGTTTTCCGAATTCAGTAAAAAATGGAATGACATTCCTTGCAGTTAAACTATCCCAGGTTTTTTCGACTTTTTTACTTTCCTTTTCAACAATCTTTGAGCTATTTATTGAATCTTTTTTTACGACTTTTTTTTCTTTGGATGTCGACTTTTCTGAATTGTTTGTACCGCAGCTTAAAAGAGAGGCTGCAAAGATTAGAAATGTGATTTTAAATACTTTCAAACGATAACTTTTTCGAGATCAAAGATACTTCATGAGGCTTTAAATTTCAATGTCTTTGCATTTATTATAATTTTAAGATGAATGATTTCTGATTAATGTATATTTGTAGTTGTGGAAGAACAAGTAATATTAGTTGACCATAACGATAATCCAAGAGGGTTAATGCCCAAGATGGAAGCTCATGAAAAAGCAGAACTTCATAGAGCATTTTCAGTTTTTATTTTTAATCATAAAAATGAATTAATGCTTCAGCAAAGAGCGAGGCATAAATATCATTCTCCATTGCTTTGGACCAATACCTGTTGTTCCCATCAAAGAGATGGTGAATCAAATATTCAGGCTGGTAAACGACGACTATTTGAAGAAATGGGGTTTGTGACAGAAATCAAAGAAGTATTCTCTTTCATCTACAAAGCTCCATTTGATAATGGTTTAACAGAGCACGAATTGGATCATGTAATGGTTGGATATTATAATGAAGATCCAATAATAAATAGAGATGAGGTAGAAGCCTTTAAATGGATGACCTTGGATGATGTGAGAACAGATATTAAAAATAATCCTGGATTGTATACGGCTTGGTTTAAAATCATATTCGAAAAATCTTACGATAAATTACAAAATGCCTAAAGTAACTGTACATAGAAAAGCGCATTTTAATGCCGCTCATCGAATTTATCGCAAAGACTGGAGCGATGAGAAGAATTTTGAGGTGTTTAGTAAATGCAGTAACCCTCATTATCATGGACATAACTACGAGTTGATTGTATCGCTTACAGGCGAGATTGATCAAGAAACAGGTTATGTGTACGATCTGGGAAAGTTAAAGGATCTTATCAAACAAGAAGTTGAGGAGCCTTTTGATCATAAAAATTTAAATGAAGAAGTCCCAGAATTCAAAGAATTGATTCCTACGGCAGAAAATATCTGTGTGGTAATTTACAATAAGCTCCGCAAAGTAATTTCTACTGACTTGGATATGAACATCACGCTATACGAAACGCCTAGAAATTTTGTGAGTTATTCTGGTTAGAATAAGGTTGAATAGTAATCATAACACAATCTCCAAATCAATAGTGATATTGTTTGGAGAAGTCTAATACGACATCAATTATTACAACTGGTATTTATGCTTTAAACCTGAGAGAACTTGGCCATTAGCTTCAGCCAATTTGAGCTCTAAACAATCTTTCATAACCTCTTTTCTTTCTTCACCTTGAGGAAGGTTGTCTATTAGCTGCGCTAGTTTTTGTAAGATAAATTTTTTCACCGGTACCTACGTATTTTGGTTAAACATTCATTTGCTTGGGGCAGGTTGTGATTGAAAGATTAACGATAGGTTGGCTCGGTTAAATATACGATTAATAAATCAATTTTAACATTCAATTTTAAATTTTAGATTTTTTTTATGTAAACAAATCTAAGGACGAGGAGATAGTAGTTGTAGTGGGCCACTACTGTCTGCTGTAATTTATATGGGGTAAGAACGTGGGGGCGACATTAACCTAACCCTTAGATTTTGTTTGAATGCTATTTAGAACAACGATAATTTACTTTGAATTTTATGGGATAATGCTATTAAAATTCATCATGTGAATTCCCTTCTTTGTCCCATTTAATTACTTTAAATCTGTACTAACTTTAGATGGAATGTCTTCAGTATTGTATACATGAGAGGCATTCGCATAGTAGTTTATGGATTTGGATAAGTAATTATAATTGTAATAAGTAAAATTTGTGAAATTGATTCGTTTGGCTAGTGAATTGTTTTCACCTTCCATTGTTTTTACAAATATTTTTTCAGCCTTAGTTAAGGAGTTATATTTAAACCACCCCCCCATAAAAAGTATCTCGGAGGAATATATGATCGATACTTTTGGTTTTTTATCAAGTTCTGACAGGTATTGTAATCTTTTATTGGCATAGAAAAATCCTTTTTTTGGATGATTTACATATACATGAACTAGCAATCGATCAACGTATTTTGATATTTGTTCTATTTCTCCTTTGGTAAATCGACCCACGTAAGCTTCTATTTTTACCTTGTATCTATTTTTTTTGGCTAGGGCTTTCATTGTAGCCAACGATTCGATGTAAAACCTGAAGGATTCCTGTCGATTGCATTTACGACCGAATTTCTCTAGATAACTTTCACAATAATAACCGCCATCGGCTGACTCTTCTGGCTTCCAATACTCATACTCGAGGTTATATGCATCGAATTTTTCAGATTCATTCTTGCGCGATCGATTATAAGCATCAATAGCATTAATAAAGAATTCACCATTCTCTCCAGAACCACTTACCTCTTTAATTCCGTATTTCAATTTGGCTTTGGAGATAAATTGTGCTAGGATTCCATTTCGACTAAAATCTGATAATGGATAATCTTTGTTGATTTTATGTAAATCGTAGAGGATAATCTTATCAAATCCATTATCGCGCGTGAAATTCAACAGATTTTCTTCTTTATCTTCATCACCTAAAATGTGATAAAACTGATCAACATATAAAATTCTTTGGGACCATAACTGCTGGAAGTTCAATAATAGTAACGCAGTTATGAGTAGGACATTAGGGAAAATCCTTTTCATAATTAGGGGCATTTATAAATTACGCAACAAATGTATTAAAAAAATATAAAATGTATAATATGATTGAAATTATACTATAAATTCCATAATTGTAATATGTAATTCCATCTGAACTTTCTTTATTTTTTGGGCTCTCTGGTCTAAGACAATTGATATGCTTTTAAAAGAGATCAAGGTGAAAAAAATTGAAGTAATCAATTCTGAGAATAGGCGTAATAGCTTAAGGACTTCACCAAATAAGAATACGTATGATAGCCAAAATTTGTGATTTTGATTCGTTGGGAAAGTTTATGATCTCTTAATTTTATTTCGCTGTTAAAAATGATTTCAGTACGATCTAAACTATCGTATTTCAACCATTTACCCATGTGCTCCATAGTAGAGGAAAAAAGAACTGAAATTTTTGTTTTTGATTTAAATTTTGCTAAAAAATTAAGCCTGTTCTTGATTTTCGAAACACACAGTTTAGGGTTTTTATCATAGCTTTCGACTATAATACGGTCTGCATATTTCGTAATCTCATTGAGTTCAAATTCTTTAAAATAACCCAGAAATGCCTCAATTTTTATATCGTGCGAACTGCTC
>JALQZD010000028.1 GCA_023258495.1 Polaribacter sp. | reverse complement strand
AAGGATGGTTTTTATAAATTAATTTACCGCTCTTTTCGCACGATCCCAATTCACTGACTGATTCCTATTGATATATCTAAAAAAACCTAAAACGACAGATAAATTCATGATGAAAAAATAATATGGTACAAATAAGGCTTTGATCCTTGTTGATTTATTTTCTAAAAGCCAACCGAGCAATGCTGCAGCATACCCTAGTACCTGAAACCAGAAAAAAGATGAATACAAATCAAAAGTAGTTAGGCCTTCCATAAATGCCAGACTCCCAGACACTGGCATTAATAAAATCAAACACAATGGAGTAATTGTCCATCTCAGTACACGATGAGATATAAATTGAAAAGATAAAAGTCCATATTTAAAAATATTCAACAAACCTCTTAAACGAACCACAGATTGTATTCCACCCGCAGAGATTCTTACTTTTCTTTTTAATTCTTCCTCTACATTTTGAGAAGCATTTTCAATGGCATATGCCTCTGGATTATATTGAATGGTATATCCTTTTTTCGCCACTCGTAATGAAATGATAAAATCATCCAAAATAGTGTCTGGTTCTACTGGATGATATAACTCAGTTCTTATTGCGAATAATTCACCTGCTGCTCCAACAACAGAATACAACTCGGCATCCCATTTTTTTAATGTTGATTCATATTTCCAGTATAAACCTTCGCCTGCTCCCGCTGCAACATCCTGATCCTTATTCACAATTCGTTTTTCACCAGAAACACATCCAACTTTGGCATCGGCAAAACAATTCACGATATGTAGTATTGAATCTTTTCCTAAATCAGTATTGGCATCACTAAAAATTGATATTGGAGTTTTTACAAACGGCATCACACGATTCATCGCATTGATTTTACCTTTTCGTTCGTTTTTGTGAAAACACTTTACATTTTCATACTGCTCTGCAAGGTTATTCGTGCCATCATCAGACCCATCTGTTACCCAAAATACATTTAGCTTTTCTTTTGGATAATTTAAACCCATTGTGTTTTTCATTTTCTGAGCTACATAATCTTTTTCATTATATGCGGGAATTAATAGGGTAACCTCTGGAAGCTCAGTGTTCGAAAGGTTAAATACCTTCTTTTTAGTGAAAAGTCGCTTGATCAATACCATTAGGTATAGTACAATTCCATATCCTATATAGGTATAGAAAATGACACCTAACAACACCCAAAAGCTAATTTTTAAGATTTCCATAATTTTTTATTTAAGCACTCTCCCACTTCTAAGAAGTGAAATTGTATATTTTTAGCACCATTGCAGGATTCCCCATAATTAATGAATAAGACGGTATACATATCGTCAAAACTATCTGCCGTTACACATGAGTGTTTTCCAATGGTCACAATAGGAACTGCAACTACATCTGCTCGTAATCATGATTCATCCTCAATGACAATAGACATTATTCTAAACTTTTAAGAGTCAATTCCATTTTATGATAAATATTTTTCACACTATTTTCCCAAGAATGAGATTTTGCAAATTCAATTTTACCCAACCTATTCATCAATCTTTCTTTGATAGCCTTTTCAATTAATCGAACATAATCTTCTTTCGTATCTCCCAAGTAAACCCAGTCTGCAAACATTTGCATTGCCTTAGTATTAGTCGCGACGATAGGTTTCCCCATAGCTAAATACTCATCAATCTTTCTAGGATAGTTTCCTATGGTAATTTCATTAACAAATTGTGGATTAATGGCTACATCAAATCCCTTGATATAAGTTGGCAAAGAATCCATTGGTTTAATCCCGAAGAAATAAACATTAGACAAATCATGCAAACATGATTTTTTAAAACTCTGATCTTCCGGACCCACCAAAACAATATTCCAATTTGGCTTTTCTTTCGCAATATATTCGATTAAACCAATATCCAGTCGTAGCGAAGTTAATGCACCTACATAACCAATAATTGGTTTTTCCATATCTTTTAATTCATCAGCTAAAGGAATGGAATCATCAGCATCAATGAAAATTGAGGTATCACAGCCTTGTCCAACCATAAAGCTATTGCTATTAAACTGTTTGGTATATTCTACATAGTATTCCGAATTGTTTACAACCAAGTCAGCCTTTTTAATTACTTCGGGTTCCGAACGTACCCCATGACGCTTCCAGTACGTCTCTTTAACCAGATTATCGCGAACATAATAGACATATAATTCAGGGGTCAATAATTCTTTCAAGTACATACCTAAAAACATAGAACTATCATTGAATAACAAGTAATTCTCAAAGCCCAATTCTTCTACAGCTTCCATGATATTATTTGCAAAAAACTTTGTATTTCTTTTATTCAAAATATCATATAACCATTCAAAACTAATCCAATTGATAGACTCGTTAATTGTCTTAGGATATAAATTCCAAAGGTTCTCCTGAATCATTTCCATTGCTGGTAATAACCCTTTCGAAATTTGAATTCGCTTCTGAACTTTAGGCTTGTTCTTTTCCTTTAAAATTGTAATTCTATTCGATGGTGGATTTACATACAAAACTCGATTATGCTTTGAAAACTCATGGGCAATATTCTTACAATTACTTCCAATTTCGATATCCCAAGGTTGGACTCCAACAACAATAATGTCTCTTCCTTTAATCATGATTTTGATTTTTTTGCTCTATGTAAAGCTGATTATACAATTCAAGTACTCTCTTAGCGGCATTTTTCCATGAAAACTGCTTATATCTTGTTAATCCTTTTTCAATCAAAGTTGTTTTATAAGAATCATCAGAAAGAATTTTTACAATTCCGTTTGTAATTTCTTCTGTTCTATTCGGATCAACGATTAGAGCCGCATCGCCTGCCACTTCTGGCATTGAAGATGTATTAGAAGTGATAACCGGCACACCACTAGCCATCGCTTCAATCACTGGGATTCCAAAACCTTCTCGCAAGGAAGGAAATAAGAATAGTTGTGACATGTGAAAAATCACAGGTAAATCTTCATCTGCGACATATCCTGTTAAAATCACTTTATCTTTCAATGCTTCGAAGAGTCCCAAAGCATTTAATTCTGCATTTAAAACTGTTTCATTGATCCCGACAATAACTAGTTTGCAATCTCCATCATAATCCTTCAAATAATGATGGAAGGCCTCTAAAACGCGTTTCGTATTTTTTCTAGGATCTGTATTTCCTAAATGCAATAAGTAACGGTTCGGTAAATTATATTTCACCTTTACCGATTGCTTGGTTTCTTCATCAGATCGTTGTGCATAGCTCTCGTTTACTCCGTTGTGAACAGCTTCCAAATTTGAAGAATTCAACTTGAAGGCATTTAAAATATTTCCTTTTTCAAAGTTGGAAACCGTAATAAGTTTTTTACTTTTTGACACTACTTTATCAAGGATACATCTTCGATATAGATTTCCAATTTTCTGATACCAGGAGGCACCATTTGTCAATAAGGCTACTAAGCTCATTTCTTTAAAAATTACGTCATGTAACGTTGTTATTAAAGGAATTTTAGTATTTACTGGTGCTGTATTACTTGTACAGTGCAGTATATCAATATTATATGACTCTGCTATTTTAGGTAGTTTGAGTTGCTCCCAAACAGGATAT
>JALQZD010000009.1 GCA_023258495.1 Polaribacter sp. | reverse complement strand
ACCTGCTTCGGCAACTACAGTATTGCTTTCGGAATTCTGTTGAGAGAAAACAGCCGTTACATTGGTTTTACCAAACTGCAGTTTTGTCTTTATTCCGAATAAGGCTTGCGCACCGTTAATCAAGGAGTTTTTAATTGGCATGGTAACATTACCTGCTTCAATTCCCTGAATGATATCATCTTCATTTGGTTTGTAATTTACCTTCAATAAGTTTTGAAAATCGAAAGTAGCTTGGGTATCGTAATTAGCAGTAAACTCTAATCGTTCCCCAATATTGGCCCGTAAACTTGCATTAATCTGCTGATCAAAATCAAAATTGAAGTTGCTTCTGTTTTCCTCAGAAATTTGAGGATTCTCTGTATTTTGATAGATAAAACCTAAACGTAAATTCAGATTCCCTGTTGGTGTAAAAGAAATGGTGTTTCCGCCAAAAACGTCTTCAAAGAATTTTGAATTCACATACATCGACGGTAGTAAATCTCTCTGAACATCACTAGCGTTCTTTTTTTTGTTATTGGTTGCACTCACTTTATCTTTAAAATACTGCAGCATATCTCTTTTTAACTGATACTGTGCATATTCTTTTCGAGTAAGATAAATAGGCGTTTTTGTATAATAATTTCCAATCTTTTCAATAATCACATATTTGTTTAATGCTTTGTCGAAAATGACCGTTTTTTTGGCAAGGTTATCTAAGAATAATGTACCTCGTTGGGAGTGTTTGAAATTGTATTTCAGCTGTACAGTATCCTTTTTTTTAATAGAATCCTGACTTCTGGTTTGACCGTATGATGATAAACCAATACCAAAAGTAAAAATGAGTATTACAATTATTTTTTTGGTCAGCTGAATCAAAAGATTATAAGTTTTTTAATGCCAGTTTTATGATTTGCTCTACGGATGCGTTTGGATCAGTATTTAATATCCCCGTGACTACTTTTTCAGAAAGTCTTCTATTAAAACCTAAAACCTCCAAAGCAGATAACGCTTCTTCTTTGTTTGTATTGCCCGAAGTTACTGTTACTTCGCCTAAATCGTAAGTTTTTAGAATCTTATCTTTTAGGTCAACGATAACTCGCTGGGCGGTTTTGGCACCAATCCCTTTAACGCCTTTAATAACCGCAACATTTTCAGATGCTATCGCCTTCTGAATTTCTTCGGATGTCATCGAAGATAACATGGTACGAGCAATGCTCGGTCCGACTCCAGAAACGGAAATGAGCAACTTGAAAATTTCGCGTTCTGTTTTATCGATAAAACCATAAAGTGTGTGTGCGTCTTCTCGAATAGACAAGTAACTATATAGCAATACGGTTCCGCTATCTGGTAAATTTGAAAAGGTATTTAAACTAACATTAAGAAGGTAACCCACACCGTTGCAATCGATTACAACTTCAGTCGGAGATTTTTCTATTAGTTTGCCCTGTATTTGTGTAATCATGGACTCTTTTTCTAAGCTCTAATGTAATAATTTATTTCATTTTTCGGCGCTCTTTTTCTTGTGCATCAACCACAGCGAGAGCAGCCATGTTTACCATTTCATCTACACTTGCTCCTAATTGCATCACGTGTACTGGTTTACTAAATCCTAAAATAATCGGTCCTAGTGATTCTGCCTTATATACTTCTTTTAAAAGTTTATAAGTAATATTGGCCGATTCTAAATTTGGGAATATTAAAACATTGGTCTTTTTACCATTCAATTTTGAGAATGGGAATTCTTTGGCCAACATCTCCGGATTTAAGGCGAAATCTGCCTGAAGTTCACCGTCTACAACTACATGTGGATAGTTTTCATGAATGTAGGAAACCGCTTTTCGTATTTTTTGAGCCGTTGGTTGTTTCGAAGATCCAAAGTTGGAATACGAAAGCATGGCGACATTCGGATTCATCCCAAACATTTTCACCAATTTATAGGTCATTTCGCAGATCTCTGCCAAATCTTCTGCATTCGGATTCGTATTAATCGTAGTATCTGCTAAGAATAATGGTCCGCCTTTGGTTAGCATCAAGTTACAGGCAGCTACTCGATTCACATCCCCATCCTTTTCAATCAATTCAATCATCGGACGAACAACAGTAGGATATGGTCTTGAATACCCAGTAATTAAAGCATCCGCATCATTTTCGTTTACCATCATGGCAGCAAAATAATTTCGTTCACGCATCAATTTTCTGGCTTCCGAAAGCGTTTTTCCTTTGCGCTGAACACGTTTCCAATAGGCCTCACCAAATTTATGCCGACGCTCTTTTTCTTCATCTGTTTTTGGGTCGATGATTTCGATGTCATCATCAAATCCGATTTCAACTTTTAAAGCCTCAATTACATCCTTACGACCTAACAATATTGGAATCCCGATTTTCTCTTCATAGACACGCTGAGCCGCTTTCAATACATCCAAATGATCTGCCTCTGCAAATACAATACGCTTCGGATTGCTTTTTGCACGGTTGTGTAGCAGTCGAATTTCTTTTCGTCCAGAACCTGAACGCTCCATTAAGGTTTCACGGTATTTTTCCCAATCTTCAATTGGGTCTTGCGCCACACCCGAATCCATTGCAGCTTTTGCTACAGCTGGAGGGATTTCATAAATCAATCGTGGATCAAATGGTTTTGGAATGATGTATTCCTTGCCAAAATTCAGGCTAATTTCATCGTACACTAAGTTCACCTGTTCCGGCACTGATTTTTTTGCTAATTCGGCAAGCGCCAAAACTGCAGCAACTTTCATTTCTTCATTAATCTTTGTCGCTTTCACATCTAAGGCACCACGGAAAATAAATGGGAATCCCAATACATTATTCACCTGATTTGGATGGTCTGAACGACCTGTTGCCATGATGATATCTTCTCGAGTCTTGATCGCCAAATCATAGTTAATTTCTGGCTCAGGATTCGCCATTGCAAATACCACTGGATTGCTCGCCATCGATAATAACATCTCGGGAGAAACCACATCACTAATTGATAATCCGATGAAAACATCAGAACCTTTCATAGCCTCTTCTAAAGAATTTACCTTAAGATCAGTAGCAAATTCAGCTTTTTGGGAGCTTAAGTTTGGTCTGTCTTTACGAATCACACCTTTACTATCGCACATGATAATATTTTCTTTTTTCGCTCCTAATTTCACATACATTCGAGTGCATGAAATTGCCGCAGCACCCGCACCATTGACAACAATTTTTACCGTAGAAATATCTTTTTCAGCTATTTCAAGAGCATTAATTAAAGCCGCTCCCGAAATTATTGCTGTTCCATGTTGATCATCATGCATCACAGGAATGTCCAATTCCTCTTTTAATCGTCTTTCAATGTCAAAAGCTTCAGGAGCTTTAATATCTTCCAGATTAATTCCACCAAAAGTTGGTGCAATCGCTTTTACCGTCTCTACGAATTTGTCCACATCTGTGGCATCAACTTCAATATCGAAAACATCAATATCTGCAAAGATTTTGAATAAGACTCCTTTTCCTTCCATGACTGGTTTAGAGGCTTCTGGTCCGATATCTCCTAAACCTAAAACAGCCGTTCCATTAGAGATTACCGCAACTAAATTTCCTTTCGAAGTATATCGGTAAACATTGTTTTTATCTTTCGAAATCTCTAAACAAGGTTCGGCGACACCCGGTGAATAGGCAAGAGCCAAATCGTGCTGGGTTGCATATTTTTTGGTTGGTATCACTTCAATCTTACCTGGTTTTGGTTTTGCATGATAAACCAAGGCTTCACGTCTCTTTCTAGATTTGCTCATAAAGTTATTAGTTATGGAAGAGGCAAAGATATAGGTTTCGCCTAAAGGACAATGAATATTAGCGATCTTTTAAAAAGGCAATATTTCGTTTTAAACCGCTGTACTTTGTCCGCTTAACAGCTGATTTTTGAAAAATTTTACCGAAGGTCTCTTCGGTGATTTCTTCCCAGTCTTTTTTGTTAAAGTTGAGTAGTGCTTCCTTGGGCGCAAATAGAGGTTCGTTGTGTGGTTTTGAAAAACGATTCCAAGGACAAACATCCTGGCAAATATCGCAACCGAACATCCAATTTTCCATGTCATTCTTAAATTGATTTGGAATACTGTCTTTTAATTCAATGGTCAAATGAGAAATACATTTGTTGCTGTCAATAACATTGTTTGGTAAAATTGCTTCGGTAGGGCAGGCATCAATACATCGCGTGCATTCACCGCAATGATCGGTTTTGGTCGGTGTATCATATTCCAATTCCAAATCGATAATCAATTCAGCTAAAAAGAAAAAAGATCCTTTTTGTTTCTCAATTAATAAGGAGTGTTTTCCGTTCCATCCCAATCCAGCGCGTTCTGCCCAGGCGCGTTCTAGAACAGGAGCGGAATCAACAAAACACCTTCCATTGACTGCACCAATTTCGTCCTGAATCGACGCTAGCAACGCTCTCAATTTTGATTTAATCACATGGTGATAATCTTGACCATAAGCATACTTCGAAATCTTGTAAGATTCTGAATTCTGAAACTGCGACGGATAATAATTGAAAGACAAGGAAACGATAGATTTTGCATCATCTACTAACAATCTTGGATCTAATCGCTTATCGAAGTGATTCTCCATGTAGGCCATCGAACCCTGATAACCATTGTTAAGCCATGCTTCTAGTCTAGGTGCCTCCGTTTCTAAAAACGCTGCTTTGGCAATACCACAATTTAGAAACCCTAAACGTTTGGCTTCGTTTTTAATGAATTGTGAATATTGATTTTTCATATCAAACAAAATTAAGAAAGTATTGTATCTTGTTTAACAAAAATTAATGTTATGAGCATAACATAAGTCCTATGTTTGCGTCTACAACAAAAAACCAATCATGAAACTACTCCCAATATTCCTATTCTTTTTTTCAGTGGTAGGATTTTCGCAGGTAAAAGGAAGGATTACAGATTCGAAACAGAATCCACTTTCCTTTGTCAGTATCTACCTCGATAGCACTATAACTGGGACTACTTCTAATGAAGCTGGAGTCTATGTTTTGCCGCTTGAGAAAATAGGATCTTATACGATTGTCTTTCAGTTTTTAGGGTTTAGAACGATAAAAAAGAAAGTTGAGATTTCATCCTTTCCATATGAGCTTAATGCAGTTTTGGAAGAAGAAAGTATC
>JALQZD010000183.1 GCA_023258495.1 Polaribacter sp. | reverse complement strand
ACAATCGATGAAGACTTAGAATGTGCCATTTTGTAGATCTGAGCCTCATTTACTCTGTCGTTTTCTTCGGGTTGGTTTTCCCAGGCTTTCTTATATTTATCTAAAATGTCCATATACTATGGATTTAAAATAGTTTTCAATTTTTCTTTTGCTCTGTTCATTTTCACTCTAGCATTTCCATTCGAAATACCTAAAGTCTCTGAAATTTCATCATAAGACTTATTCTCTAAGTATAAGAAAATGAGTGCCTTTTCGATGTCTGATAGTTTGTGAATCGCATTGTACAACGCGTTTAGTTGAACTTCTTTAGTATCATCATATTCATGTGATTTCACCTTAAAGGCAACGTCATCAAAATCTTGAGTGCTAATTCGTTTTGTTGATTTTCGATACAAAGAAATAGAGGTGTTCAATGCCACTCGATACATCCATGTACTGAATTTTGAATCACCCCTGAATTTTGGGTAATTTTTCCATAACTGGATTGTGATTTCTTGAAATAGGTCATTGTGAGCATCAGCGTTTGTAGTATAAATTCTACAAATCTTATGAACGATGTTCTGATTATTCTTGAAATCAGCTAAAAATTTTTCCTCAAGATCTTTTTGCACGTTAATTAGTCAGTTATCTATTAGTCATAAAATAGAACTATTTGTTACATTTTTATTAAAAGTTTATTTTGTTTAATAATATTCGTATTTTTGTCCACAAAATCGTGATGCAGGTTGAATAATATTAAGAAAGAATTTACGATCAAAGATTTGGAAAATATTTCTGGAATCAAAGCTCATACCATTCGAATTTGGGAAAAACGGTATAATCTACTCGAACCGAATCGTTCGGAAACCAATATAAGGTCCTACAATCCAGAGAGTTTGCAGAAATTATTAAATATTGTTCTGTTAAATAAGAACAACTTTAAGGTTTCTAAAATCGCTAAAATGTCTAATGAAGAAATCATCGTTCAGGCAAGAGAACTCGCATTTCAAAATGCAATTGAAGATGAAGCCATCAACTCATTTAAGATTGCAATGTTCCAGTTTGATAAGATTTTATTCAACAATACCTACAATAAATTACTTCATAAAAAGACATTCAGAGAAATTTTTAAAGATGTTTTTATTCCGTTCTTAGAACACATCGGATTGTTGTGGCAAACTGATACGCTGCTTGCTGCGCACGAACATTTCATTTCGAATTTGATTGCTCAAAAAATTCAATCGAATACGGAAAAACTTCAATATAGCATTAGTAATACTGATAAATCCTATGTGCTTTTCTTGCCAGAAAATGAGATTCATGAATTAGGATTGATGTATTTAAATTATGAATTGGTACTGAGAGGTCACCACACCATTTATCTTGGTCAAAGTTTGCCGCTTAGTAACTTAGATTATTTCTTTAACGGTGGAAGAAAAATCTGTTTTATCACCTCTTTAACTGTTCGTCCTTATGACGAAGAAATCGAGGAGTATTTCCGTGAAATTGATACTATTTTGGGTGATACTGACCATCATTTCTATGCGATTGGACGTAAAATTGATCGTATTCAGCACTTAGAGTTTAACTCTAAAATCTCTTTTTACAGGGGCGTTCCTGATTTGTTAAAAGTGTTATAAATTTCCTCTTACTATCCATAATTGTTTAGTAAATAAATATATTTGTTAAACAATTATGAAGAAAAAAATTCACATTATTGGTTCCGGATTTTCATCGTTAGCAGCAGCGTCGTATTTGGCTAAAGATGGATTTCAAGTGACTGTTTTAGAAAAGAACAGTACACTTGGTGGCAGAGCTAGACAATATAAAAACGAAGGGTTTACATTTGATATTGGTCCGACTTGGTACTGGATGCCAGATGTTTTTGAGCGATTCTTCGGAGATTTTGGTAAAAAACCTTCCGATTTTTATCATTTAGATCGTTTAGACCCGGCCTATGAGGTATATTTTGATGATAAATCTTCCATTACTATTCCTGGTAAGTTGAGAGAAATCTATGAAATATTTGAGAAAGAAGAACCAGGGAGTTCTGTTCATTTAAAGAATTTTATAGCTTCTGCAAAAGCCAATTATGACACGGCAATTTTGGATTTGGTATATAAACCTGGTATTTCGCCACTAGAATTGGTCACTCCGACTACCATCGCAAGATCGAATCAATTTCTATCAACGATTCGCAAGGAGGTCAGAAAAAAAATTAAAAATCCAAAATTAATTTCCATTTTGGAATTTCCAGTATTGTTCCTCGGAGCAAAGCCAAGTAATACACCTGCATTTTACAATTTCATGAATTATGCTGATTTTGGATTGGGAACATGGCATCCTAAAGGAGGAATGTACATGGTAGTGGAAGCTATGGTTGAATTGGCAAAAACCTTAGGAGTTGAGTTTATCACAGATGCAGCAGTATCAAAAATCAATGTGGATTCCAAAAGAAATGTGTCCTCAATTATTGTGAATTCAGAAGAAATTAATACTGATTTAGTACTCAGTGGTGCCGATTATCACCATACCGAAACGCTTCTTGCTACTCCATACAGACAGTACTCAGAAAAGTATTGGGATAAGAAAGTATTTGCTCCATCGTCTTTGTTGTTCTTCGTAGGATTTGATAAAAAATTAATCAATGTAAATCATCATACATTATTCTTTGATACTGATTTTGATATCCACGCCAAGGATATTTATGATCATATCAAATGGCCAGATGAACCATTGTTTTATGCAAGTTTCCCGAGTATTACAGACGATTCTGCAGCGCCAGAGGGTAATGAAGCGGCCACCTTCTTAATTCCATTAGCCCCTGGTTTAGAGGATACAGAAGAACTTAGAGAAAAATATTTTAATAAAATAATTGATAGATTAGAGAATTTGACAAATCAAAAAGTCAAAAAAAATATTATCTTTAAAAAGTCGTTTTGTGTTAGTGATTTTGTCAAGGACTATAATTCCTATAAAGGTAATGCCTATGGCTTAGCTAATACACTACTTCAAACCGCTTTCTTAAGACCCAAAATAAGGAGTAAAAAAGTGAAGAATCTTTATTTTACTGGTCAGTTAACGGTCCCAGGGCCTGGTGTTCCGCCGTCGTTAATTTCTGGTAAAATAGCGTCGGAACTAATTGTGAAAAACCAAAATTAATGAAAGAACTATTTGATAGTGTTTCATACAGTTGTAGTAAACTAGTGACGAAAAGGTATAGTACTTCCTTCTCGCTTGCGGTAAATATGCTTGCGCCTTCGATTCGTGCAGACATCTATAATATTTATGGTTTTGTAAGATTTGCTGATGAAATCGTGGACACATTTCACGATTACAAAAAGAAAGAATTGCTCGAACAATTCGAGAGAGATTACTACGATGCAAAGAAAAACGGCATTAGTTTAAATCCTATACTAAATTCATTTCAGCATACCGTTCAAAAATACAACATCAATGATCATTTGGTTGATGCTTTCCTGGATAGCATGAAAGCCGATTTAAATCAGATTGATTACATGACGAAAGAAGAGTATGATAAATACATTTATGGTTCGGCAGATGTTGTTGGTTTGATGTGTTTAAAGGTTTTTGTGAATGGTGATCAGGCTAAATATGATGAATTGAAAGGTCCAGCAATGCGATTGGGATCGGCTTTTCAAAAAGTAAATTTCCTTAGGGATTTAAAGAATGACTTCGAATTGTTGAATCGATCTTATTTTCCGAATCTTGATTTGGGTCAATTGAACCAGCAATCCAAAGAAATTATTGTTGAAGAAATAGAAGAAGATTTTGATGTGGCGTTCAGGGAAGGAATACTCAAGTTGCCGGTTGAAGCAAAATTTGGAGTTTACATGGCATATCGCTACTATCGTAAACTTTTGAAAAAACTTAAAAAAGTACCATCACAAGATATTATGGAGACACGGGTCCGTATCTCTAACCCAATGAAAATCAATTTATTAGCAAGAAGTTACGTTAAATATAAATTAAACTTAATTTAATGATTTACTTAGGAATTACCTTAGGTGTTTTTGTTTTGATGGAAGGAATAACCTGGTGTACTCACAAGTATGTAATGCATGGTTTTGGTTGGTATTTTCACGAGGACCATCACCAACCAAAGTACAAAGGAATTTTTGAAAAAAATGATGCGTTTTTTTTAGTATTTGCGATCCCTAGTATCCTACTTTTCTGGTACGGTACGTATTCTACACATAGGTATTTGTTTTTTATAGGATTAGGTATTTTGCTGTATGGAATTGCTTATTTCTTAATTCATGATGTTCTTATACATCAACGTTTTAAGTGGTTTAAAAGAACCAATAATCGCTATTTGATTGGTCTTCGAAAAGGCCATAAAATCCACCATAAAAACCTAGGTAAAGAAGGTGGTGAAGTCTTCGGAATGTTGTTCGTTCCGCTCAAATATTTTAAAAAACCTAAAGTATAGTGTTCTTATACCTCTTACTGAATCTAGGTTCTATTTCTATCCCTTTTTTGTATTCTTTTGAGAAAAAAATGCGATTCATTCGCTATTGGAAAGAGGTCGCATTATCGTTAAGTATCGTATCCATGATTTTTTTGATTTGGGATGCTATTTTCACAGCAAATGGGGTATGGGGATTTAATGCTGATTATCATCTGAATATTCTAATTTTTAAAATGCCAATTGAAGAATGGATGTTTTTTTTCTGTATTCCATATGCTAGTTTTTTTATTCACTATTCCTTTGAGTATTTTCTGCCGAATTTCAAGTTGGGAGAAAAAGTAACGAAACGTATTACCATAATTCTTCTGTTAGTCGTATTATCCATCTTAGTTTTGAACTTTGATAAAGCCTATACAGCTGTGAATTACAGTCTTTTAAGTTTTTTGTTAATGATTTCTTACCTCTATGGAATAGTATACCTTAGACGTTTTTATATTGCATTTCTAATCATATTGATTCCCTTTTTTATTGTGAATGGAATTTTAACTGGAACAGGTTTAGAAGAACCGGTTGTATGGTATAATGATAATGAGAATCTAGGAATACGGCTTTTAACCATACCAGTTGAAGATATTGGTTATGCCTTTACCATGATTTTTGGAAATGTCTTTTTAATTGAAAAATTTAAAGCGATGAACTTATTTAAGACTGCTAAAAGTTCTTCTTCGTAGTACAAAATACTTCCACACCACACTAAAGTGGCGAAAATAAGAATGATCCTTTTTGATGGTTCTTCTCAATTTCAAATACGAAAATAATTTCGAATAAAAGCTTACGTGTGCTTTCAGAATCGACCAAGTATGAATGGGACGAAGTTCAACTATGAATTTAATTCCAGCGACGCCATCCAATAGTAATCGAGAAAGAACAACAATTAAGAAGTAACGCGGCGGTATGTTCTTCACTATGTTCAACAAACTGTTTCTGAAGTTTAGATAGGTTTTTTGCGGATTTGATTCTTGTAGTGTCGCACCACCTACATGATACACTGTTGATGCACCAACATATGTGATGTCGTAACCTAAATTCTGGGTTCTCCAGCATAAGTCAATTTCTTCCTGATGTGCAAAGTACTTTTCATCGAAACCATGTAATTCGTGATAAACTTCGGATCGCACAAAAAAACAAGCTCCCGAGGCCCAAAATATCTGAGCAGTATCATCGAATTGACCTCGATCTGTTTCTAGGTGATTAAAAACTCGACCTCTACAATAGGGATATCCAAAAAAATCAATGAATCCTCCTCCAGCCCCGGCATATTCGAATTTAGACTTGTCTTTATAATCAAGAATTTTGGGTTGAATTATGGCAGTGTTGCTTTCTTTTGAAAATACATCCAAGATAGGAGAGAGCCAGTTTTCGGTAACTTCAACATCTGAGTTTATAAGACAATAAATGTCTGCTTTAATGTGTTTCAAAGCATCATTGTACCCTTTGGCGTATCCACCATTACTAGGATTGGAGATAATGGAAACTTCAGGAAAATTCTCTTGAATAAAAACAACAGAATCATCGTTCGATGCATTATCTGCAACATAGATGTCGGCAATTGAATAACTGTATTTGACGATACTTGGCAAGAACTCGCTAATAAGTTTTCGTCCATTCCAATTCAATATGACTATTGCAGTTTTCAAGGGAGCCAATTTACATTTAAAAAAGTATTATTCTCTTAAAAGCATCTAAATTATTTAGACTGAAAATCAGGAATGAAATTAAGGAAAATATATTTTTTTGATTCGGTATCCATTTGACAACAGAAATGATCTAGCCCATTGGTTACAATTAAAAACTCAGCATTAATTTCCGAATTATATCGGGCAATCTGATCAAAAGTATTTTGATTAATATGAACATTTGGAGCTTTACATTCAATTAAAATATGAGGTTTTCCAGAATTTGAGAAAATTAAAATATCAAATCGTTTAGTAACTTTATTAAGGTGAATCTGTTTCTCAATAGCGACCAAAGAAACTGGGTAATTTTTAATTGAAATAAGAAAATTGACAAAATGTTGACGAACCCATTCTTCTGGTGTTAAGACGACATACTTTTTTCGAATAATATCAAAAATAAGCGTCTTATTTTCGTTACTTTTGAGTTGATAATCGAATGCTGGAAGGTTCAAATTTTGCATCCGTCAAAAGTAAAAAATGCAAACCGTTAATACTATTTTAAAAGACATAAAAGAAGGAAATGCCAAGCCTATATATTTTTTGATGGGTGAAGAACCGCACTATATCGACAAGATTTCTGGTTGGATTGAAGACAATGTTCTGGATGAATCTGAAAAGGGATTCAATCAAATGGTGATGTATGGCCGAGATACGACCATTGAGGATATTATCGGTGCTGCTAAGCGCTATCCTATGATGTCTGAAAAGCAGGTGATTATTGTCAAGGAAGCTCAGGATCTAAGCAGAACAATCGAAAAATTAGAGCCTTATGCAATTCAGCCGCAACCAACTACTGTATTAGTTGTATGTTATAAGTATAAAAAGCTAGATAAGCGGAAAAAGCTTCATAAAGCAATACATAAGAATGGAGTTATTTTCGAAAGTAAGAAGTTATACGAAAATGAAATTCCAGCATGGATTGCTAGGGTTTTAAAAAGTAAAAACTATCATATTGAGCACAAAGCTTCGCAAATGCTCGTTGAGTTTTTGGGAACAGAATTAAGCAAAATATCTAATGAGTTAAGCAAACTCATGCTGATCCTACCAGAAAATTCAACAATCACAGATAAGCATATTGAGGAGAATATTGGTATATCTAAAGATTTCAACAACTTTGAGCTTCGAAAAGCTATTGGTGATAAGAACGTGGTGAAGGCCAATCGAATCATCAATTATTTTGCAGACAATCCGAAGAATAACCCGATTGTAGTGACCTTAGCCTTAATTCATAGTTTTTTTACGCAGCTATTACTTTTTCACGGATTAAAAGACAAATCAAAAAAAGGCGTGGCACAGTCACTCAGAGTGTCTATATATTTTGTTGATGATTACTTTAGAGCGGCGAAAAATTATCCGATGCGAAAAGTAGCTCAAATCATATCCTACACAAGAGAAGCTGATGTTAAAAGCAAAGGAGTAGGGGCCAACAATGCTTCACATCCTGAAATTTTAAAGGAATTACTTTTCAAAATTTTACACTAATTATGAAGAATATTTTTTCAGAGGCCGTAACCAATGAAATAATTTCTAGAATTGAAGCCTTAACTCCCGATACTAAAGCAAACTGGGGTAAAATGTCTGTTTCTCAAATGATGGCACATTGTAATGTCGCCTACAAGATGGCATTTTCAACTTCGAAAAAGAGGCCAAAATTCCTAACTCGATTAGTTCTAAAGTTGGTTGTAAAACCAATATTGGTCTCTGAAAAGCCATTTTCTAAAAATGGTAAAACTGCTCCGCAATTTTTGATTACGGATGATAAAAATTTCGAAGAAGAGCAATCTAAACTCATTGAAAATATCCGAAAAGTTCAGAAGTTAGGCGCTGATTATTTTGAAGGAAAAGAATCCATCTCTTTAGGAAAATTAAAAAGCCAAGAGTGGAATAATATGTTTTACAAACATTTAGACCACCACTTGACTCAATTTGGTGTTTGAAATTCTATTCGGATTATCTGTAAATCTTATCGTATAAATCTTGGTAAATTTTCTTAATTACAGCTCGTTTCATCTTCATGGTCGGAGTTAAATGTCCACCATCGATAGACCAAACGTCTGGGGTTAATTCAAATCTTTTGATTTGTTCCCACTTTCCGAAGTGGCTGTTGCAATCATTTAATTCCTCTTGAATTTTATTGATAAGCACCTCAGAAGCAATGATTTCTTCATTAGTTGCTCCTAAATTTAGTTTTTCTTTTTCAGACCATTCTGCGATATATTCGAAGTTTGGTTGTACAATAGCTGCTGGCATTTTTTCGTTTTCACCAACCACCATTACTTGTTCAATAAATAAAGATTGCTTCAATTGACCTTCTAATAAAGTTGGAATTACATATTTCCCACCCGAAGTCTTGAACATTTCCTTAGTCCTTCCAGTAATTTTTAAGAATCCTTCTGAATCTATCTCTCCTTTATCTCCGGTATGGAAATATCCATTTTTAAGGACACTAGCACTTTTTTCCGGGTCCTTATAATAGCCCTGCATTACATTTGGACCTTTAACAAGAATCTCTCCATTTTTGGCAATCTTAACCTCGACATCCTCTATAACTCTTCCAACTGTACCGATTTTAAATCCGCCATTATTCTGATCACTTACAGAAACAACAGGAGAAGTTTCTGTCAGGCCATAACCTTCCATAATAGGCATTCCTGCAGCAGCAAAAATTCGTGCTAGTCTCGGTTGAAGTGCGGCACTACCAGATACCATTAAAGATAATTCGCCGCCAAGAGCAGCTTGCCATTTTGAGAAAATCAACTTTCTAGCGATACCTAATTTCTTTTCGTATAACCATCCATTTTTACCATATGGCTCGTACTTGAGCCCTAAATCCACAGCCCAGAAGAATAATTTCTTTTTAACACCTGTTAATTCCTCACCTTTTAGCATGATTTTATCAAAAATCTTCTCATACAATCGAGGAACAGCCGTCATTACATTTGGTTTAACTTCTTGAGCATTTTCGGTTAGTTTTTCAATGGATTCTGCAAAGTAGATGGAAACACCACAGTACTGATATAGGTACAAAATCATTCGTTCGAAAATATGACATACGGGTAAGAAACTTAAGGCTTTTGAATTTCCGTACTCTAAAGGAACGTTTTTCTTTGATGCCAAAACATTGGTTACAATATTATTGTGCGAAAGCATTACACCTTTAGGTCGTCCGGTTGTTCCCGAGGTATAAATTAATGTCGCTAAATCTTCAGGTTTTACCGCATCTTTTGCCGCTTCAACTTCTGCTTGATTGCTATCATCTTTTCCAAGTTCCAAAACTTCATTCCAACTTTTTTCGCCTTTAATGTCATCAAAAGTGAAAATTCCTTTCAGCTTAGTTTTCTTTTTAATCTTATTCAGCTTCTCAACAATCATTTCATCTGATGCGAAACAATACACAGATTCTGAGTGATTTAGAACGTACTCATAGTCTTCTTTGGAGATTGTTGGATAAATGGGAACACTTTGTGCACCTGTTTGAAGAATACCAATGTCACAAACATTCCATTCTGTTCTATTGTTGGTAGAAATTACCGCTATTTTATCATTTGGTTGAACACCCAATCGCAATAATCCTCTACTGAGCTGATTCGAAAGATCAATATATTCTTGGGTTGATGTTGACTGCCATTTACCACCGTAGTTGGTTGTTAAGGCATCTTTTAGGTTATAAGTTTCTAACTGATAATACGGGAAATCAAATAATCGGGTAATCTCTGTGGCCATGTCATAATTTTTTTAACGTTGAAAAATACAAAAACTACACCGATTTCGCAATATCTAATCCAAAGTCAATTCATCTAGATTATCCGTAAATCTTATCGTATAGGTCTTTGTACTTATTACGGATGTTTTTTCGCTTCATCTTGAGGGTAGGAGTTAAAAGACCATCATCAATCGTCCATTCATCTGGAGTAATTTCGAACCTTTTGATTTGTTCCCATTTCCCAAATTTTTGATTATGTTCATCGACCTCTTCCTGAATGCGATCGATTAAATTGTGATCTGAAGAAACATCGTTAATTGTATAGCCTTTTCGTTTTGCCCATTCATTCACAAACTCGAAATTTATCTGAATTAATGCTGCAGGCATTTTTTGACCTTCCCCAATCACCATAACTTGTTCAATAAAACGAGATTGTTTTAATTCACTTTCTAATGCAGTAGGGGCGATGTATTTTCCACCAGAAGTCTTAAACATTTCTTTCTTGCGATCTGTTATGTATAAAAATCCGTCATCATCAAGTTTACCAATATCCCCACTATGTAAATAACCATTTGTGATTGTTTTTTGGGTTAGCTCTTCATTTTTATAATAACCCATCATCACATTTTCACCTTTTATTAAAATTTCTCCATCTTCAGCAATTTTGATGGTTACGCCTTCAATTGATTTTCCAACTGAGCCGATTCTAAAACCTCCATTTCTCATATCATTAACGGTTCCTCCTGGAGAGGATTCAGTCATTCCATATCCTTCAAAAATTGGAATATTAGCAGCTGTAAAAATTCGAATGAGTCTTGGTTGCAAAGGGGCGCTTCCACAAACCATGAATTGTAAATTATTACCAAGTGCTTCTCTCCATTTCTTGAAAATTAAAATATTTGCAATTTTCAATTTGAAATGGTACCAGGCTCCATTTTTACCATAGGGTTCAAATTGTTCAGCCAATTCTACAGCCCAGAAAAACAGCTTCTTTTTTGTACCTTCCAGTTGACTGCCTTTATCCATTATTTTATCAAAAATCTTTTCAAGTAACCTTGGAACTACTGCTAAATAGTGCGGTTTTGTTTCTCGAATCGTATCTCCAATGGTTTCAATACTTTCTGCGAAATACACTTCTAAAGAAACCAACTGATTGTAGTAGGAGGCAGCCCTTTCAAAAATATGGCAGATAGGCAGATAACTAACAATTCGTTTGGCATCATCATTTAAATCCAATGCCTTCGCCGTTGCTAATGATGAGAAGACAATATTTCGGTGAGATAGCATGACACCCTTCGGAGTCCCTGTGGTTCCACTGGTGTAGATGATTGTTGCTAGATCCGTATCACGAACTGCGTTTTTTCTTTCTTCAATAACAGTACTAAAATCTGCTGAAGTACCAATATTCAAAAATTGATTCCAACTATCTTCAGTCTCATTTTCTATTAAATAAAAAACACCTTTTAATCCAGTCTGTTTTTGAACTGATTTTACTTTTTCATATAATTCTTCATCAGAAACAAAACAATATTTTGAATCGGAATGCGCTAAAATATACGCATAGTCTTTTTCTGATAATGTGGCATATAAAGGAACGTTCTGCGCTCCAATCTGTGTTACACCGATGTCTAAAATATGCCAATGCGGATGATTATTTGTCGTAATGACTGCAATTTTATCATCGGGCTGAATTCCCAATTTGAGTAAGGAAGCACTTACTTTATTGGCAGTATCGATATATTCTTGGGTACTAATCGAAACCCATTCGTTATTCTTTTTGTAATTAAAGCAATTTTCTTGAGGTGCGTTTTGCAGTTGATAATATGCAAAATCAAAAATCCGTTTAATTTCCATGTAGATTGTTTAGTTGTTTGGCTTTACAAAGTACTAAAAAATAAAAAAGGCTGAAAATTACTTCAGCCTTCTACAGAAATGATTTGAGTTTTAGTCTCTATCTAAAATGTATTTGTTAAAACCTTGACCATTAATCTTGGTGTATTTAGAATCGATGGAGTAGGCTACCTTCATTTTCGAGATATTAAATTCACCATTTACTTTCATGTATTTGATATTCAAGTCTTCTTCAAAGTTTGTGTTTTCAAAAGAAACACCATTGTTAAAGTTAGTGTATTTAAACACTGCTGAATCTTCGAATACAGAATTTGCAAAACTTACTTTATTATTGAATTTTGCATATTTAAAGGTGGCTATCTCGTCGAATTTTGTGTTTTCAAAACTGATAGTTCTATCGAATTTTGCATATTTAAAAGTGCTGTCTTCTTGAAATTCTGATCCTGAAAAGTCACTGTTTTTTTCAAAGGTTGAATACTTAAACATGGCCTTTCCTTCGAACTTACAATTTTTGAAAATCGCTTCTTTTTCAAAACTAGCTATGAATGTGTATCCTGAGTCTTCATCTGGAATATAGGCTAAAACATCCTCTTTAAATATACAGTTTTCAAAGGATAATTTTACATCAATTAGTTTTTCAGCTTTGTTTGAGTAGTTATTATTTCCCCACCAACTTCTTTTTCTCTTTTCCGGGAGCTTTTCTAGGGCTTCATCCATGTAAGTGAAGTCTACTATCCCATCGATGGTGACGTTTTTATAGGAAATGTCCTTTCCTTTTTTAATATCATCCATGATATCAGAAGCCGACACCGTTTTTTGTGCAGTAACATTTAAAAAAGCGAGTGTCATTGCTAGAAGTACTATTTTTCCCATGATTCTAATTGAATTTGTTTATTAAAAGACTTTTAGAAATTCGACCTGTGACACTTTTGGTTTGGAAAGAAAAAAATTAACTGTTCTTTTCAATCCATTTTCTGGCGTTCACAAAGGCCTCTAACCAAGGAGATACTTCATCTTTTCTTCCCTTTGGATAGTGCGGCCAATTCCATTGAAAAGTAGATCTTTCAATATGTGGCATGGTAACCAAGTGTCTTCCTGTTGCATCACACATCATAGCTGTATTGAAATCGGATCCATTCGGATTATGTGGATATCCTTGATAAGAATACTTGGCAACAATGTCATAGTTTTCTTCTGCATAAGGTAAATTAAATTTTCCTTCTCCATGAGAAATCCAAACCCCTAAGGTACTACCAGCCAGACTTGAAAGCATTACCGAATTATTTTCCTGAATTTTAACGGATGTAAAGGCGCTTTCGTGTTTTTTGGAATCATTGTAGTTCATCCTGCCATGAATTTCATGATCAGGATTGATTAAATCCAGTTCCATCCACAATTGACAACCATTACAAATACCAATGCTTAAGGTATCTTCTCTATTAAAGAAATTCCGAAGTGCTTTTCGTGCTTTTTCATTATACATAAATGCACCTGCCCATCCTTTGGCAGAACCTAAAACATCAGAATTTGAGAATCCACCAACAGCTCCGATAAACTGAATGTTCTCTAACGTTTCTCTCCCTGTAATCAAATCAGTCATGTGTACGTCTTTCACATCGAATCCCGCTAAGTACATGGCATTGGCCATTTCGCGCTCTGAGTTTGAACCTTTTTCCCTAATGATGGCAGCTTTGGGTCGAGGTCTTGACTGTGCTTCACCTGACAAATCGGTAGTTTTTTCCAATTTCCCTGTGAAATGTTCTGGAAAAACATAGTGTAAAGGCTGATTCTTATAATTTTGATACCGCTCTAAAGGAAGATTTCCAGCTGTTTGCTGCTGATCCAGTAGGTAAGAAGTCTTATACCATGTATCTCTATATTCAGATACCGACAATGAGTAATTCATTGTATGATTTTTGATATTCAATCGGTCTCCTTCAATTACGGTTCCAATCTTAATGGCATTGATTCCGTTTTCTTTAAATGTAGATTCAATCGAGTCATCGGTTGCCTGAATAACAACTGCAGCATTTTCGGCAAAGAGCATTTTAATGCAATCTTCTTCACCCAAGTTGGTAAGATCTAGATCCGCTCCTGTTTCGATATTTGCAAAACATAATTCTAAAAGTGTTGTAATCAATCCACCAGAAGCCACATCATGCCCAGCTACAATTTGCTCATCAACAATTAAACCTTGTAAGGTATTAAATACATTGGTAACGTAGGCAGCACTTTTGACCGTAGGCGTTTCATTTCCAATTTTATTGACAATTTGTCCAAATGAACTTCCGCCCAATTTGAACTCGTCTTGTGAGATGTTGATGTAGTAAATTGATCCCCCGTCTTTTTGGAACACAGGTTCTACAATTTTCGTAATATCATTACAATTCGCTGCGGCAGAAATAATCACAGTACCTGGCGAAATTACGTCCTCATTTGGATATTTCTGCTTCATAGAAAGTGAATCTTTCCCTGTTGGAACATTGATGCCTAATGCAATCGAGAATTCTGAAACGGCTTTTACGGCTTCATATAATCGAGCATCTTCCCCTTCGTTTTTACAAGGCCACATCCAATTGGCCGATAAGGATACTGAAGTTAATCCATCTTTTAATGGCGCCCAAACGATATTGGTCAATGCCTCTACAATTGAATTTTTACTTCCTGCAACAGGATCAATCAATCCTGAAATAGGAGAGTGACCAATAGCGGTAGCAATACCCTCTTTTCCTTTAAAATCAAGAGCCATAGCTCCAAGATTATTCAATGGAAGTTGTAGCTGACCAACGCATTGTTGCTTCGCTACTTTTCCTCCAACGCATCGATCTACTTTATTGGTTAGCCAATCTTTGCAAGCAACGGCTTCCAATTGAAGAACTTGTTCTAAATAGCTTTCCATTAACTGCCAATCAAAGGTGACTGGTTCATAATTTCTGTCTACGGTAACATCGTTCATGATTGTCTTAGGCGAAGAACCAAACATATCACTTAGTTCCAAATCCATAGGTTTGTTTCCATTTGAGGAAGATTCAAATGTGAAACGATCATCACCGGTTACATTACCTACCTTGTACATTGGTGAGCGCTCCCGATCTGCAATTTTTTGAAGGACATCGATATGTTCTTCAGCGATAACCAATCCCATTCGTTCCTGAGATTCATTTCCAATAATTTCTTTGTTTGAAAGTGTTGGATCTCCAATGGGCAGTTTATCCAAATCAATTTTTCCTCCCGTTTCCTCTACCAATTCTGAAAGGCAATTCAGATGTCCACCTGCGCCATGGTCATGAATGGAAACAATAAAATTTTCATCATTCTCCACCATTCCACGAATGGCATTGGCAGCCCGTTTTTGCATCTCAGGATTTGAACGTTGAACGGCATTCAATTCGATTCCCGATTCAAATTCTCCAGTATCTGCAGATGAAACTGCAGCGCCGCCCATACCGATTCGGTAATTATCTCCACCGAGAATTACCACCTTATCTCCTGTTTTTGGGGTTTCCTTTTGAGCTTGACTTTCCTTACCATATCCGATTCCACCCGCAAGCATTATAACCTTGTCAAATCCGAGTTTACGGGCGTCTTCTTCGTGTTCAAATGTCAAAACAGAACCCGAAATTAAGGGTTGCCCGAATTTATTTCCGAAATCAGAAGCACCATTGGAAGCTTTAATTAAGATGTCCATTGGAGTTTGGTATAACCAACTTCTTTCTTCTAAGTTTTCCCAAGGCCGGTTCTTTTCCAGACGAGAATAAGAAGTCATGTAAACCGCAGTTCCTGCTAATGGAATTGATCCTTTTCCTCCTGCCAAACGATCTCTAATTTCACCCCCAGAACCGGTTGCGGCCCCATTAAAAGGTTCAACCGTAGTTGGGAAGTTGTGTGTTTCAGCTTTTAAGGAAATTACAGAATCAAATTCTTTCGTTTCATAAAAATCAGGTACATCAGCTCTTTTAGGTGCAAATTGCTCCACTTTAGGACCTTTTATAAAGGCAACATTGTCCTTGTAGGCTGAAACAATGTCATTCGGATGTTGTTTAGAAGTTTCTTTGATCATTTTAAATAGAGAAGTGGGTTTTTCTTCTCCATCAATCACAAAAGTTCCATTAAAGATTTTATGCCGACAATGTTCAGAATTTACTTGAGAGAATCCAAAAACTTCAGAGTCTGTTAGTTTCCTTCCAATCCTATTTGATAACTCATTGAGATACGCGACTTCGTCTTCACTGAGCGCTAAGCCTTCTTTCAGATTGTAAACCGCAATATCGTCAATTTCAAAAATTGGATCTGGTTGTATATTAATTTTGAACGTTTCTTGGTGTAAACCTTCGAATTTTTGAAGAATCATGGGATCATAATCTGAGAAATCTGAATCAACTGATCTAAATTCTTCAATACGGATTATCCCTTCAATTCCCATGTTTTGAGTGATCTCAACGGCATTGGTACTCCAAGGGGTTATCATGGCTGCTCTTGGTCCAACAAAAAAGGCGTCAAGAGACGCCGTGTTTATTTTTGGTGCATTGCCAAATAACCAAGTTAATTTTGAAATAGTTTCGGTTGAAAGTTCGTCTGAAGTCTGTAAAGCAAAAACTTTTGAATCGACATTTCCAAAGAAGTGAATCATGCTTCCCCTAGGTTAAAATTTAAAGGACAAATTTAAGTCTTTTTTACAATTATACAGGGGGAAGATAACCCAATTTAGGAAGGTTATTCACGAGGTTTTTAACAACGCTTATTTACGCTGTAATTGAGCCATGTAAAAACCATCAAAACCAGATTGGTGCGCCAAAATAGATTGATCTTTGACCAATTGGAAATCCGTACCTAATTCAGAATTCAAAAAGAAATCCACTTGTTGTCTGTTTTCTGATGGTAAGACAGAGCAGGTTGCATACACCAATTTCCCTCCAGGTTTAACCATTTTGGAATAATTCTGAAGTACCTCCTGTTGCACCTGCTTTATGTTTTCAATGAATTCGGGTTCCAATTTCCATTTGGCATCCGGGTTTCTTTTTAAAACACCAAGACCTGAACACGGAGCATCGATTAAAACTCTATCGGCCTTCTGCAACAATTTTTTATAGGCTTTTGTGGATTCAATTACCCTGGTTTCGATATTATGAACACCATTGCGTTTTGCTCGTATTTTTAGCTTTTTTAATTTACTTTCATAAATATCCATAGCAATGATTTGCCCTTTGTTTTCCATTAAAGAAGCGATGTGTAATGATTTCCCTCCAGCACCGGCACAGGCATCGACTACTCGCATTCCTGGTTCAACCTCTAAATAAGGAGCAACTAATTGTGAGGATCCGTCTTGTACTTCAAAAAATCCTTTTTTAAATGCTTCGGTTTTGAAGACATTAGCTCTTTCAACTAGAAGAAGGGCAGAGGGATAACCTTTAACAGGTTGTGTTTGAATATCATCTGTAGCTAATATTTTTTGCAAACGCTCTTTACCAATTTTTAAAGTATTTACCCGAAGGATAACATCTGCTTGCTGATTCTGAGCTTTGATTTCTTTGGTCCAGATGGTATCTCCAAGTTCTGAAATACCGAGTTCATCAATCCAGTCTGGAATAGATTCACGAAATTTCCTCGTTTTGGTAAGTTCATCAAATCGACCTTTAATACGTCTTTTCGGAACGTCCTTTAATTGATTCCAATCGGGAAGTTGAATACCTTTCAATACACACCATACCGCAAATATGCGCCAAATCTTTTCGCGAGAAAATGGGGGCTTAACTTGAGCGATTTCTGCATACAGACGCATCCAACGTACCAACTCATAAATGGTTTCAGCCACAAATTTACGATCGCGTGCACCCCAGCGCTTATCTCTTTTTAAAGCTTTCTCTACCGCTTTATCTGCGTAGATTCCGTCATTGAAAATATCGTAAATACTGTCAATAACCGGAAAAACTAAATTACGATGTAGTCTCATATATCTATAAAGGAGTGCAAATATACATTTAATATTAGGTGCACAATGAAAGTCGAATTCAAATTTATTTTCTGAATTCTTATTTTTATTTTCGTTTATCAATTCTTAATTATGAATCTTCAACATCCAGTTACTTATATTAAAGGTATCAGCTTACAAAAAGC
>JALQZD010000100.1 GCA_023258495.1 Polaribacter sp. | reverse complement strand
CCCCAAAACCCCAAAACCCCAAGGCACGTGCACACAAATTATTTTGCGAACGTAGAGATGATACAAAGGGGCTCACTGGGTAGAGGCCGTGCCTCTAGAAAATTTAATGTCGATAACGACGACTGGAAACTAGCCTTGCCTATTTTGATCTTCCAAGATGCTGATGTTTGGATGTCTGGTCAAGCCATAGAAAGGATAGCCACCCAATTTGATACCTATGACGCTGTAACCGTTTGGCCTCACCAAATTTTAGGTAGTTTTTTTGAACGATTGGTCTTACCAGGAGTCTATTATGCTTTGCTCACCTTATTTCCAGCAGCCTATTTAAATCAAAAACCCAAATGGCTGCCAGCAAGTATCTATCCCAGATTTAAACATTTATTTGCCGCAGCGAATGGTCAACTTATTGGCATAAAAAAAGCAGTATACCAGAAACTTGGAGGACATAAGTCTGTAAAAATGGAAGTAGTCGAAGACATGGCTTTGGCCAAACTAATTAAAACACATGACTACTTAGTTGGAATGTTTCATGGTGCAGATACCGTATACTGCCGCATGTACCACAATGCTCGCGAGGTATGGGAAGGTTTTTCTAAGAATTTTATGGCCGGCTTTCCAAATACATTCAGCTTCGTAGCCATGGCATTCGTGCATGTACTAAGTTTCATATTTCCAGTAGTTCTCTTGTTTATACCCTCATTTCGGCTTCATTCGGATAATTCTGAACTAATTCTATACTTCTCTATTGTTTCTGTAGCCATTTTCACCTTCATCCGAATCCATTTAGGCATAATTTTTAAATGGAAAATGGTCTATAGTTTTATACACTTTGGTACGGTTTTGTGGTTTCAAATTTTAGGAATTGCGTTATTATGGAATAAAATAATTGGGAAAAAGAGTCATTGGAAAGGCAGAGAAATCTCATAAATACTACAAATGAACGTTGAAATTGAAGCATTTTTGAAATTTTTACGGGTTGAAAAAAATGCCTCTAACCATACCCTTCAATCCTATCAAACGGATTTATTACAGTTTAATGAATTCGTAAAAGAACACTTTGGTACATCAGAAGTACAAATAGAATACATCGACCGATTACTTATACGTCTATGGTTAGGAGAGCTAAGTGAGCATCAAAGAGCACAAAGTACTGTAGCTAGAAAGGTAGCCTCTCTTCGATCTTTCTTTAAGTATGCGTATAAGAAAGATTGGATCGCAAAAAATCCTGCTCATCTACTTGTCATTCCCAAAAAAGAAAAGCATCTCCCAAAGACCGTTCCTCAACCCGATATAATGAGAATGTTAGATGACAACCTTTCAGAGGAAGATTCACAAATCTCATATCAAGACCGTGTTATTTTAGAACTTTTTTATAGTTCAGGATTACGTGTTAGTGAACTTTGTGCCTTAAATCCTGAACATCTCAATTTATCTCAATCATGGATTAGGGTGTTAGGTAAAGGCAATAAAGAACGGGTGGTTCCAATTGCAAGATCTGTTCGAGACCTTCTGGGAGAACATGTAAATGAGTCCAAATATAAACGTCAGTTATTGAAAACAAAGAGTGGCGATAATCCCCTATTTTTTGCACCTTCAGGTAAGAGAATTTATTCAAGACATGTGTATCGAATCGTAAATAAAGCTCTTATGAAGTATTCTGAAGTCAC
>JALQZD010000047.1 GCA_023258495.1 Polaribacter sp. | reverse complement strand
ATCAATTATTCTCTGATTTCGGAAATACTGATTTAGCCCCAGAAACCAGTAAAACATTCGAAATTGGATTGGAAGGACAATTGAAAAACTTCAATTTCAACTTGGTTTATTTTGATCGCGTTGAAAATGATGCTATTATTTTTGCTTCCTTAACTACCCCACCTTATGGAAGGTATGAGAATTCCATGAATGAAATTAATGTAAACGGACTAGAATCTGTATTCAATTGGAAATTGAATGAGGCGTTATCTTTAACGGGAAATTATACCTACACGAATAAAGAAATGGAAGCGGATTACATTCCAAAACACAAATTTACCACCCAATTAAACTATGAATTTTCTACTGCAGCCCAATTGTCTTTGCTATATCGAGGAGTTGGAGAACGTCAGGCGAGTTACTACGACAGCACAACTTTTTCAACGGTAAGTACAACTTTATCGTCGTATCAGTTGTTTGATTTGACAACCTCTTATGCCTTATTGGACAATACAGTTGTTTTGTCTGCAGCTGTAACCAATGTTTTTGATTCAAATTATCAGGACGTATTAGGCTATGCCACTCGTGGCCGTAATATCAATGTAGGGTTATGTCTTAATTTTTAAAAGTCCAATAGTATTAGGAAAACTAATAGTTTAAATATTTAAAAATCAATTAATTAAATTATAATTTAGGTACGGTGTTTATTCGGTAAATAGAATTACAATACCTTTTTTACTTCTGATTTTAAAATAGCTATAGCCGATTGAGTAGCAGTATTTGATCCTTGAAATTGATGTAAAAGTTCTTTAGAAAAATGTTCAATGGAATCTGAATTGGTGCCTAACAAAGCGATTTTTTGGATCACAATTTCTTTGGAAGCAACGACCGCTTTCCAGGACTCTTCACTCACGTATAATTGTTGCACTAAATTGTGCTCGAATTCTTGCTTTATGGTTTCAATTAGTAAAATGGCGTATCCATTAGGATCATTATTTTTTGATTGAACTCTATTGATTAAATGATTGGGATCCATTCGTTCAGCAAAAAGTAAGAGGCGCTCATAGGCTTGTAGCTGTATTGGAAGAGATTCCTTTTTTTTGGATTGTAATGCCTGAAATTTTTGCTGCTCATTTTGACGAAATAATAATTCTTTGAACATCAAATACGCTACAATTCCCACAATGATTGCGGGAAGAACGTATTTCAAACTTTCAAAAATTGAGTCCAACATAGATTATTGATTTAAATAATCGAAAACAATATTTGTCATCACTTTTACCCCAAGTAACATTCCACTTTCATCAATTTGAAAGTCTGGAGTATGATGCGGGAATGGGTTTTTATTGCCAGGAGTCATACCTCCCAAAAAGAAATAGAAGCCCGGAATTTCTTTTGCAAAAAATGAAAAATCTTCCGCACCAGTAACTGCATTTATATTTTTCACATTGTCCTTTCCAGCGACACGTTGTAAGGTTGGAAGCATTTGATCAACCAGTTTATGATTGTTAAACGTAATTGGATATCCTCTTTCTATCTCTATCGTAGCTTCTGCCTTGTAAGCCTTTGCAATAGCAGGAACCATTTCTTTCATACGTTTATTGATGTGGGCTTGCATATCGTAATCTAATGTTCGAATCGTACCAATCATTGAGGCACTTTCCGGAATAATATTGCTACGAACACCAGCATCAATTTTACCAACGGTGATCACTGCCGCTTCTTTGGTTAATTCTGCTTCACGACTTACAATGGTTTGCAAACCATCAATAATTTTTGCTGAAATCATAATTGGATCAATTCCGGTCCATGGTCTAGAACCGTGAGATTGCTTTCCTTTTATGTCAATTTTAAAGGACTGCGAGGCAGCCATGATTCCTCCTTTTCGGTAGTTAATTCGTCCGACTGGCGTTCCAGAATTGATATGTAAACCGAAAATAGCATCTACATTGGGGTTTTTTAAAACGCCTTCTTTCACCATTAATTGGGCTCCGCCTTCCTCTCCTTTAGGCGCTCCTTCTTCGGCGGGTTGAAAGATCAATTTTACAGTCCCGTTGATCTTGTCTTTGTGTTTTGATAGCATTTCTGCAACCCCTAATAAAATAGCGATATGGGTATCGTGACCACAGGCATGCATAACGCCGACATTTTTTCCGAGAAAAGTAGTTTTTTTTGTGGATTTGAATGATAAATTATTTCGCTCTACCACAGGCAATCCATCAATATCTGCTCTCAGCGCAACAACTTTACCCGGTTTTTCACCTTTGATAATCCCAACAATACCTGTTTTGGCAATATTTCTTTTAAATTCAATTCCGAGTTCGGTCAGGACTTCAGCTATTTTATCTGAGGTTTTAAATTCTCGATTGGACAATTCTGGATTTTGATGAAAATGCCTTCGTAATTCAATAACCTTTTTTTCGATGGCTTGGAATTCTGTTGATAAGTCTTGTCCGAAAGTATATGTAACTGCAAAAAGAGAAACAAAAAGTATTAATTTTTTCATGAAATAGGAATTAAAAACACTAAAGATAAAAAATTAAAGTTGTGAATAAAAACTACAAATGGAGCGCATATTTTCGTTGTGATATACGTAATTTCCCATTTTAAAGAAGTAGAAATTTCCTTGGATACATATTTAAATCAGTTAAACGAGGCGCAGAAGAAGGCGGTTCTTCACAAGGAGGGACCAATGATTATAATTGCAGGAGCAGGTTCTGGCAAAACACGTGTGTTAACCTACAGAATCGCGTACCTCATGAAAGAAGGAGTAGATGCGTTTAATATTCTGGCGCTAACCTTTACCAACAAGGCTGCAAGAGAAATGAAAGCCAGAATTGCTGGTGTAGTAGGTGATACGGAAGCAAAAAATTTGTGGATGGGAACCTTTCACTCGGTTTTTGCAAGAATTTTAAGATCAGAAGCTGATAAATTAGGCTACCCAAAGAACTTTACCATCTATGATACTGAGGACTCTGTTCGAATGGTGTCAACCATTATTAAAGAATTGGGACTTGATAAAGATCAGTATAAAGCAAAACAATTATTTGGTCGTATTTCTTCATTTAAAAATAGCTTAATTACGGTTCGTGCCTATTTTAATAATCCTGACTTACTCGAAGCTGATAAAATGGCTAATCGGCCTGCAACAGGTGAGATTTATAAACAATATGTAGAACGCTGTTTTAAGGCAGGAGCGATGGATTTTGATGATTTATTGTTGAGAACAAATGAATTGTTGGCAAGGTTTCCAGAAGTACTTGCCAAATATCAAGATCGATTTAGATACATTTTGGTTGATGAGTATCAAGATACTAACCATTCACAATATATTATCGTAAGGGCATTAGCAGATCGTTTTCAGAATATATGTGTGGTAGGTGATGATTCCCAAAGCATCTACAGTTTTCGTGGGGCAAACATTCAAAATATCCTCAATTTTAAAAATGATTATCCCAACGTAGAGACCTTCAAATTAGAACAGAACTACCGATCGACAAAAACGATTGTAAATGCGGCTAATTCTGTGATTGCAAAGAATAAAATGAAACTTGATAAGGAGGTTTGGACCAGCAATGGATTGGGGGAGAGTATCAAAGTGATGCGAACCATTTCGGATGGAGAGGAAGGACGTTTTGTAGCGCAATCCATTTGGGATAACCAAATGAATCATCAGATGCAGAGTAGTGATTTTGCAGTGCTGTATCGAACGAATTCACAATCAAGAGCGATTGAGGATGCACTTCGAAAAAAGAATATCAGTTATAAAATCTATGGTGGAATTTCTTTTTATCAGCGAAAAGAAATTAAAGATGTGTTATCCTATTTAAGGATTCTAGAGAATACGAAGGATGAAGAGGCCTTGAAACGAATCATAAATTATCCGGCTAGAGGTATCGGTGCTACAACCATTAATAAAATTACCATTGCCGCCAACGAAATGAACAAAACTTTGTTTGAAGTAATTGATGAAATTCAATCCCTACCAGTACCAGTAAATGGGGGAACAAAAATCAAATTGAAGAATTTTTCTGATTTGATTAAAAGGTTTCAGATTGAAGCCAAAACAAAGAATGCTTTTGAAGTTGCAGAAAGTGTTGTAAAAGAAACTAGAATTATCAGCACTATTGAAAAGGACGGTACACCAGAAGCGGTTAGTAAGGTTGAAAATATTCAGGAATTATTGAATGGGATTAAAGATTTTATTACCGATCGAATTGAGCAAGGAGAAGATGCATCGTTAATTTCATTTCTTGAAGATGTGGCACTGGCAACAAGCTTTGAAGAAGACAAAGACGATAATACGCCAAAAGTCTCTTTGATGAGTATTCATCAATCTAAGGGATTAGAATACCCATATATTTATATTGTTGGTTTAGAGGAGAATTTATTTCCATCTGCCATGAGCATGAATACCAGAAGTGAATTAGAGGAAGAACGACGTTTGTTTTATGTGGCATTAACCCGGGCCGAAAAGCTAGCTTATTTGTCCTATGCTCAAACCCGATATCGATGGGGGAAACTGGTAGACGCAGAGCCAAGTAGGTTCTTAGAAGAAATTGATGAACAGTTTATCGAATATTTGACCCCGAAACTACCTGAGCCAAGTACGCATAGATTTGTTGATCAGTCGATCTTTGGAGATGCCCCAAAAGGGATTCGTTTCAAAAAGCCAGAACCAAAAAAGACATTTAAACAAATTGTAGGAAAACCATCAGTACCTAAAAACTTAAAAAAATTAACGCCTCAAACGAGCTCAAAAACCAATTTATTTGATAGTAATATCACCATTGGAAACATTGTAGA
>JALQZD010000045.1 GCA_023258495.1 Polaribacter sp. | reverse complement strand
ATCTGCTTCATCAGAATAGATTTTTGTGGATATTGTTGGATACTCGTCTTGAATTACCTTGACAAAATAATTGACCGAATCCATCTGAGCAGCTGAATCACTTCCAACAATTACCGCATAATTACTAGATTGAGATATGGTTTTTGCATGTGAAAAATCAGTCCCTGTGATGCTTTTAGCCAGTTCTGGAGTCGAATTTTCAAATTTAAGAGATACTTTATCAGTATGTTGAGCGTGAAACATCCAACTTACTTTTGTTCCCTCAGGTATGATCAGGTCACCTACATTCTCATAGGTTTCTTTTTTCAATTGAGTGTGCTCCGGATAATCTAAAGAGATTTCAAAGCCTATTATCATAGGTTTTGAGACTATAGAAATCAGATACTCTTTTGAATAAACAGAACCAGAATTAAGTCTAAAATTTATAGGTTCAGAAACATTTCTAAAGACATAAGAATAAATGTTGTTTTCTTCCTTTCGGAGTTTGTATCTATAGTTTCCTATAAGTACGTACACTTCATTAGGAAGGACCTTTCCATCCACACTTACCATTAAATTGAAATTGTTGTATTGCGTAACTTCAAGGGGATTGTTCTGAATTGTAAAACTGAATGGAGCTGGCTTTTCAAATTCTGTATTACTATTGATAAATCTAAATGTGCTGTCTGTAAGAATAGAGGGTGCACTAAATAAAAGAACGAAGAATAGCAATAAAGGAGGCAAAGCGAATCGCAAATATTTTTTATTTTCTCCAAGATTGATGGCTTTTCGAAATGGAGTTAATTTTATGTCATCAGACTTTTGATCAATACCAGCTAGTATTAAGGCATTAGCAGAATCGTTGCTTTTTAATTGAGCATTTAATTCTAAAATGTTAATGAGTTTATCCTGAACATTAGAAAAGTATTTACCAATAATCAGGGCCGCTTCATGGTGACTAATTACCTTACCTAATCGGAAAAATTTGAAAAGGGGTATAAATACCCATACCGAAGAAACGGATAGGCAGGATAGAAAGTAAATAGCCAGTAATGTTTTACGGAGTATTGGCGAAAAATAAAAATAATACTCACTGACACTAAAAATAAGAAAAAGGCCAACCAAAAATCCAATACTATAAAGAGTGCCCCTTATAATGTTATTGAGATAAAACTTGCGAATGAAGGCATCTAGCTTAGAAATTAAAAGTTGGTAATTTTCCAATCTATCCATAACCCAAATTTACAGTGACTTAATTTTCAACGATTTAATACATTGCTTGGTTGTTCAAATAACCAATAAATGTAATATACCAAGTTATTTGAATGCAAAATAAAGATCAACTAAAGTTCGGTCATTTTCTGTAGATAAAATTTTTTCAAGTAATATTTTACCCTCTGATTGTACATGTGGCTCGATGTTCTTCCAAACTTTAGCCAAACTATGTATGGCAAAGGTAGCACTGTATTTTCTAAGTCTTGAATTACGAGAATCTTTTGCTATTTCATACAATTTTAAAAGGCCTCTTTCCGGAAAAAGGAATAAGTAACTTTCATAAAAATTGGTGGAATGAATCTCTTGGATGGTATAAAGATGATTTTCAAAAAACGAGAGTTTATCGACAGCTTTCCACTGCTTATATATTTTACCCAGAGCTTCAATTATTACTGATTCAGTGTGATTTTCGAATGAATCAATCCAATACATTTCTTTTAAACCGGAGCTTTGTAAGCTTATAGTCTGTATTATTTCGGCTATGACTTTCGGGTTGTTTTCTTTGGATAACCTATCAAAAAGGTATTTGGAATCTTTTTTGATGGAAAGGTCTTTTAGCACCCGCCAAGCCACAGCTCGAATTACGGCACTTTGATCTAATTCGCTAATCTTAAAAAGGGTGTCTTCCAATCCGGACCAATTTGAATTTTCAATGGCATGGAGCGCTAATTCTCTTAAAGTAGGTGACGCATTCTGGAGTCCCCACCTGATGGTCTTTTCTTTGTAACCGTCTTCTGTTGATAACAGTAACGTTTCCATGGATCGAATTTTCCAACCCATATTAACGGGCAAGGATAATAGTTTTTCCCATTCTGAAAAACTATAATTTACAGTATATTCTGCGAGAAGATTGAGTTGTGGATCTATGATTACAAATTCTGGGGGACTGGGTAACGCAATCGAAATTTGTTCATTTTCTTGGGTCATAAAAATTTCATACTCCTTGTAACTTCCTTGAATAACATATCCCATTTTAATAGGAAATGAAAAAGGCGCTTGGAATTTCTGTTGGAATGCATGCTCTTGAGAAATCTGCAAATTGAAGGTACCATTAATGGAATCATATTCGGATTCGTATGAAATTCTGGGATGCCCTGGTTGGTAGAACCATTGTTCGAAGAATTGTTGGAGATCTATCCCGCTAACTTCTTCCAAAGCTAATCTAAGGTGGGCCATTTCCGTATTGGAAAATTCATTATTCTTTAGATATAAGGAGACCCCATCGAAAAAACCACGATCCCCTAGGTAGGTTCGAAGCATATGCAGTATGGCTCCTCCTTTATTATAGGTATGAGTATTGAAAAGTTTCTCAGGGTCTGAATAATGGTGAGAAACTACAGGTATAGGTCCCGATAAATAGGCATCTTGAAAGTATTCTTGAGCGTTGATGTACCGATGATATTCGCCAGCTTCCTTGCCGTGAAAATGTCCAATCCACATGGCTTCTCCATAATTGGCAAAACCTTCATTCAAGGTGATATTGGCCCAATTTTCACAAGTCACCAAATTGCCGAACCAATGGTGGACTAATTCATGGGCAACGATGGCGTCATTTCCAATGCCATTAATTTCGTTTTTATGGCCTTGAATGAAATCACCAAAAATGACAGCAGTTGTATTTTCCATAGCGCCACTAACGAAATCTTGAACAATGATTTGTTTGTAGTTTGGCCATGGAAAAGGATACTGGAAGGTATCTGAAAAAAAATTAATCATTTCGGTTACGCGACCAAAAATGGATGGAACATCATTTTTGTAACCAGGTTGAACAAAGAATTCTAATTCAATTGGACCTGTGGTATCTTTTTGTCGATCATATTGACCAATGGTAATGGAAGTCAAATATGGAGAATGAGGGATGTCTAATTCCCAATGATCCGTTTTAGTTCCATCATTATGGAATTGGGATTCCTTTAGAACGCCATTGGATATAGAGGTAAAAGCAGTATCAATAGTTAAGTAAATGGACTGAGTAGCTTTTTCATTGGGTTGGTTAATCGTAGGAAACCATTTGGCACTCCATTGGGTTTCACCTAATGTCCAAATTTCTTTCCTTCTATTTGTTAAAGGATCCTCCAAAATGAAATAGAGCCCTTTATCATCCCCGTTACTTTGATGATTTTCATCAGAAGTGGGAGTTGCCCGATAATGAATAGTTATTTCTATGGTATCGTTAGGATGAACAACCTTATGCGGTTTAATCTTTAATTGACTCCCATCATAAGAGTATTGAAAATTAACAGGAGAACAATTATTCCATACTGCTACCGAATCTAAACTAAAATCTATTGCATCGATTTCGATTTGATAAAGAGGGTAATAATAAGGTCTAAGAGTTAAATTGGCTTGGCCAATCACCATTTGCAAATCCCAATCAAAAGAAAGCGATAATTGAGTGTGAATCAGATCAACAACTTTAGGGGCACTTTTTTGAAAGGGTAGGTCTTTTTCTGAATCCTCAGATTTAGAGGAAGAAACTACTAACGTGTCAAGAAAGGTTGTTTCAAACCCATCGAAATCCCAACTATTATTCAACAAACTCGGGTGGCATGAATATACCAGGAATGAAGTGCTTAGAATTACAAAAAGAATGCGCATTTACATTTAAGCTATATGCTGCTTTAGAAATTCTTCCAAAATTTGATTAAAACTATCTTCTTGTTCCATCATTGGTGCATGTCCACACTGGTCTATAAAGTGTAATTCAGCATGGGGGATAAGTTCTTTGAATTTTTCACCAACAAAGGGAGGAGTGACTTTGTCTTGGTTACCCCAGATCAGTAAACACGGAGCCTTAATTTCTTGTAATTGATCGCCTAAGTTATGCCTAACAGCGGATTTAGCCATAGCAATTATTCTTATGGCTTTTCCGCGATCATTAACAGTATCAAAAACTTCATCCACCAACTCTTTAGATGCCGTTCGAGGATCGTAAAAGGTATCTTCAGTTTTCTTTTTAATAAATTCGTAATCCCCTCTTTTAGGAAATGATGACCCCATTGCACTTTCAAAGAGTCC
>JALQZD010000290.1 GCA_023258495.1 Polaribacter sp. | reverse complement strand
ATGACTTTACATCTATTTCTACAACAGTAAAACGCGGGGAAAGTCACGAACTAACAGTAAACGTAAATACCGACGGTAATTACAGAGTTCAAACGAAAGTTTGGATCGATTGGAATGGTGATTGTACCTTTAATGATAGTGATGAGGAGTATGATTTAGGAGGAGCTGGAAACGTTGCCGACGGAGCGACAGATTTAAGTCCATTGTCTATCACTATACCTGCTGATGCTAAATTAGGGAATACCATTATGAGGGTTTCAAGCAGGTATACCAGTCCGAGTCCAATTACGTATCCTACGGCATGTATGACCGGATTTGATGGTGAAGTAGAAGATTATACGATAGTGGTTGATGAAGTGGCCTCTATAGATGATAGTTCCTTTACGGGGTTCAATTTATATCCGAATCCGAATGCTGGAGCATTTACCCTTCAATTCGAAACCATTGATACAAGAAAAACAACGTTGGAATTATATGATGTCAGAGGACGACGTGTACATCAACAATCTTTTACCAATACCCCTCAGTTCTTTAAAGAGCAAATTGAATTCCCAGAGGTGTCCAAAGGATTGTATCTACTCAAAATTAAAAACGGAACAAAATTTACCACACGAAAGCTGGTCATTGAATAAAAAGCAAAAACCTCATCAAACGATGAGGTTTTTTTTATGGTTGTAATGTGAACTTACCTTATCCTAAAAATGGGTACTTATAATCCTGTGGAGAAACAAAAGTCTCTTTGATTAATCGTACAGACGTCCAGCGCAATAGGTTTTGTGCAGAACCAGCCTTGTCATTTGTTCCTGATGCTCTTGCTCCACCAAATGGTTGTTGACCCACAACTGCTCCTGTCGGTTTGTCATTGATATAGAAGTTACCCGCCGCATTTTCCAGTGCCTTGGATGCCTTTTCAACAATAAATCGATCCGTAGAGAAAATGGCTCCAGTTAATGCATATTCGGTAGACTCATCAACAAGTTGTAAGGACTCTTCCCATTTTTCATCCTCGTAAATATAAATGGTAATCACAGGTCCGAATAACTCCGTGGTCATTGTCGGATAATTCGGATCTACCGCAACGATTACGGTTGGATCGATAAAGTATCCTTTGGATTTGTCATGGTTACCACCGAATAATACTTTGGCATTTGAATCCTTTTTTGCCTGATCAATGTATGTTGTGATTTTATCAAAAGAGGCTTCGTGAATCACCGCGTTGATAAAGTTTTTTGGGTCTTCTGGAGAACCAACTTTCAGTTCACCAATTTGTTGTTCCAAATGATTTCTAACATCATTCCAAATGGATTTTGGGATATATGCTCTAGAGGCAGCCGAACATTTCTGTCCTTGGTACTCAAAGGCGCCTCTTGTGATTGCTGTGGCTACTTGCAGTGGATTTGCTGAGTTGTGCGCCCAGATAAAATCCTTACCGCCTGTTTCTCCAACAATTCTTGGGTAGGTCTTGTAGGTTTCAATATTGGTTCCGATTTGTTTCCATAAGTGTTTAAACACATGGGTAGACCCTGTAAAGTGCAGACCAGAGAAATCTGGAGAAGACAATACCGTATCGGTAATCATTACCGGATCACCGTACACCACATTAATCACACCGTCTGGTAAACCAGCTTCTTTAAATAAGTCGACAATAATTTTTGCAGAATATACCTGATGATCAGACGGTTTCCATACCACAACATTCCCCATTAGCGCAGCAGCAGCTGGCAAGTTTGCCGCAATAGATGTAAAGTTAAATGGCGTAATGGCATATACAAAACCTTCCAAAGGACGGTATTCCACTCGGTTCCAGATTCCAGGAGCAGAAGCAGGCTGATCTTTGAAAATATCTGTCATGTACTCCACGTTGAAACGGAAGAAATCAATCATTTCACATGCCGCATCAATTTCTGCCTGGTGCATGTTTTTTGATTGGCTAATCATCGTAGATGCATTCATTTTTGCTCTGTATGGGCCCGCCAATAACTCAGCAGCTTTTAAGAATATGGCAGCTCTTTCCATCCACGATAAACTACTCCATGTTTCTCTTGCTTGTAATGCCGTTGAAATGGCAGTTTCTACATGTTGCTTATCAGCTACATGGTAGTGCCCCACAGTGTGTTTGTGGTCATGAGGTGGATGAATATTTTTGGTATTATTGGTACGGACTTCCTCACCATTAATATACATCGGTATATCTTCAGATTTGGCGTACATTTCTTTATAGGTTGCTAATAATTCTTCTCGTTCTGGTGAACCTGGGGCATATCCTTTTACGGGTTCATTCACAGCTTTTGGTACATTAAAAAATCCTCTTGTCATTTGCGGTATATTTTAATTAAATCGACTTATTTTTGATTCCTGCAAAGGTATCAATTTTTATCAATCGTTTTCGTTCAACACCCAATCGAATTTAAATGTGCACTGTAAGCTACATACCTCTCGCTGGAGATGATTTTATTCTAACTTCAAATAGGGATGAAACGCCGTTGCGCAAAACCATTCCGCCCGAAACTTATACCGAAAATGGATTGCAAATCTCCTATCCGAAAGATAAGCTGGCAGGCGGTACCTGGGTTGGTGTTAGCAGTTATCAACGAGTGATTTGTTTATTGAATGGCGCCTTTGAAAAGCACAAGCGAGAAAAAACCTATCGTTTGTCGAGAGGTGTTGTGGTTAAGAACTTGTTGGCCTGTGATGATGTGATGAAAGAAATCGAATCGTTTGATTACAATGGTATTGAGCCTTTTACTTTAATAAGTATTGATTGGAAAAAAGACCGAATTGCACACGAATTTATTTGGGACGGAAAAACAAAACATGTTCGAGAATTGGATACAGAACCTCAGATCTGGTCGTCCTCTCCTTTGTATGATGCTGATATGAAAAAGGAACGGCATTCCTGGTTTGAAGAATTTACCGAAACTAATCAGCCGCTTTCTCAAGAATCATTACTTAAATTTCATCAGTCGGAGCGACAAGAAGACCGAAAAAACTCAATTCGTATGAAACGACTTTTTGTAGAAACCGTTAGTACAACCTCGATCAGCAAAAAGGGAAAAGAAATTGATTTGCGCTATTTTGATTATCTCAATGAGGCTAATACAAAGCAAATGAAATTAGAAATACTGCAATAATTCCAATAGACGAAATAAACAGATACACACTGTTTAGAATACAAAACTTTATAAAGGTTTTAAAATATCCTTGACCGTAGAAATTCTTCATCGAAAGGAAGAGGTAAATCAGGAATAGCAGTATAAAAATTCCCGCTTCGGGTTTTACGCCAAACAATTCTATTAAAAAGAATATGGTAAGGAGCATAAAGAAAACAGTTTGTGTATGAAATACAAATATTAAATGATCTACATAGGTCTTTCTGCTTCGAATATGTATCATTTTGAGGAAAATGGTAAACAGAGGAAGAAAGATAAATAGTGCAATGGATCCGGCACTTAGCGCCTGACTAAAAAATTCTTGGCGCGTTTCCTTTTCGGATGTAAAATTCTTCACAACTTTTGCTCGATCATACAAGAATCGATTCCAAAATGTCTTTTTCATTCCAAGCGAATCAAGCGCTTCGTCAGGAGCAAAATCCGGATTCTTTTTCTGAAACTTATACATTCGGTTCAACGGTGTATAATTGCCTAAATCGACATTAAAATCTTCCCCTCTTATGGATGTGTCTGTCGTATCTTTTATTTCACGTTCCGCTTCTTCCAGGATTTTTTTTCTTGTAGCCGCAGGTATAAAGGCTTTATTTAACTGTTGATCTAAATTGGTTTTAATAGAATCGATTTCTTGTTGCGTTAATGACTTCTTAGTGAGGTTTTTAAGTACGATAGAATCTGTATTGATGTTGTCCAGTACATCTGTTTTTCCTTCTACAAGTGCAACGGAGTCCTTTTCTTTTTTGCCAAGTTGAGCTTCAGAATATGATCGAAATTTGTCTACACTTTTTCCGATTCCGAGCACTAAAAAAAACACTACTGAAACCGTTAAGTAAAATCGGAATGGATTCGAAAAACGCATTCGTTTTCCTTCGACATATTCTTTGGAAACCTTACCTGGTTTGATTAATAATGGTATTAATGTGTTCCAGAATTTAGCATCAAAATTGAAGAATCCATTAAAGATTTCATGTACGAAATTGGTAAAGGTGATGCGATTCCCTTTATTCGCCTGGCCGCATTCTGGACAATATTTTTCACCTCCAAAAAACGGATGACCGCAGTTTAAACACTCGGGATCCTGAACCTTGGGCAGTTTCCTTTTCTTCTTATAAATACTTAGTTTGATAGGGCAGGAGCGTTTAGTTGAAAGGTTGGAATAATTACTTTAAATTCTAGGTTGGAATCTAAATTCACCATGATATAATGTCCTTTCATTGCTCCTATTGTAGATTCTAAAAAACACCCAGATTGGTAAGAATAGGTTTCCTTGGGTCTTAAAATCGGTGTTTCACCTACAACTCCGTCACCTTCTACATTTTCGGTTTTGTTTTGAGAATCTAAAATGGTCCAACGTCTGCATTTCAATTGAACCTTGTGGTTGGAGTTGTTGGTAATTGTTACGAAATATGAAAAGATATGGTACAAGCGATAGTTGCGATAAGATGTACCGTTGTATTTGGTTTTGACACCAATCTTTATGCCTTGTGTAACCTGTTCTACCATTTTGGTTAAAAGTAAAAGAAATCACTATGAAAAGCAAATACCCTAACGATCTGGACTAAAATTACTTTCTCCCATACCGACAGCACGATAATATAAACCGCCCATTGGTTTGAAATATACAATCACCTTGTAGTTGTTTTCAGTTTGAAAAAAGGATCCTTGAATAGCAATTTCATCTATAGAAGAACCATCACTCAGTACAAATTTATAATTGTAAAAGCCTTGCTTCATTAAAACTTCACCTATGTAGGCATTGTTTGCTGGACTGTAGCTTAATCGATTGTCTTCTGTTATTTCAAAATTATTGTAGGCTCCATAGATATAGACATCTTTATCGAAAAAGGGTTCTTCAACATTGAGTGTAAAATGCATAGCGGCATAATCGGCTTCTGTCGTGTTGTCTTTGCCTTCTATAGTGCGAATCACGAATTGTCCGTTGATATCTGGATTGAATTCGTAAGTCGGATTGGTCCGGTACTTACTAGGATATAAATAATGATGAAAAATGTCTTTCCGTTCAATTTTAACCACGTTCAAACTGCGATTAAAAAGCTCTTTCGAATCAAAATTGTAATATTCATTTCCGCCCCAGAAATTGGTTTTATTCGTGTAGGTATACAGCAATTGATTGGGTTTAAAGAAGGTTGGAGTCAAATCAGTAATGGTAGCATTCCAATTGTCATTTTGGATGATACACACCTTCACTTCTTGATTCGGAATGTTAATTCTTAAATTCGGGTGATTTACGCGAAACTCCACTGTTTGCTGAGTGTTTAGCCTACGTGCATTTCGACTTCGATTGACATTCACACCCACAATCACGGCCTTTTCGTAAAGCACAAATCGTCTCGAAAAGATAACGTCATCGTATGTATCCAAGACAGAAACTCTGTAATTTCCACTTTTGGTAATCACGGTATTCGGATTCGGAAAACGCACTTCGTAATGCGTGTAGCTTTGAAACGTATTGAAGGAATTCCGAACATTAATGATGGTATTTTGCTGGAATCCGTCAATGTACTGACTCGACAATAATCGACTGGGTTTCCAATCGGGGGTCATGTGTTCAATTTTGTAATAGTAATCTTTTCCGTCTGCCTCTAAATCATCAAAAGAAAGGGTAAGTGGCGTACCGAGCGGAACAATAGATGTAAAGCTATTCGATTGATTTGTTCGCAACAATATGCTTTTTATATTTTGAGCATCTCCCCAGTAAGAGAAAAAAAGACCAAAAAGGGTGAGAAATACCAATTTCTTCATTTCACAAATGTACTATTCTTGTGCTTCATTCAGCAATCCATATGCCAATTTACGAATTGAAAACGTTTTCGACTTTTATTTTATTTAGAATGGTTATAAATAAATATTTTAACGAAAGATATAGCCCCGATTCTATGAGCTTTACGTGTTAAAATAATTATTTTTGCGTGATTTTTAACGTAAACTAAATTTACTAGTCATATGTCACAAGACATTCGTATCAAAAAGGGTTTAACTATTAAACTCGTTGGCGATGCAAAGCAAACTACAACTTCTGTAGCTCAAAGTAAAGTTTATGCTGTTCAACCAGCAGATTTCCATGGGATTACCCCAAAAATTTTAGCGAAAGAAGGTACCAAAGTAAAAGCTGGCGAAGCTTTATTTTATTCCAAATCCGACGAACGTATTCTCTTCCCATCACCAGTTTCTGGAACAGTAACTGAAATTGATCGTGGTGCAAGACGAAGAGTACTTGCTATTAAGATCGAGGCTGATGCAAAACAAAGCCACAAAAACTTTGGAAAGCAAAAGGTAGCAGATTTAGATGAGGCAGGTGTAAAAAACCACCTTTTAGCAGCTGGATGCTGGCCTTTTATTAAGCAGAGACCTTACGATATCGTTGCGAACCCAAATGTAGCTCCGAAAGCAATTTTTATTTCAGCTTATGCAAGCGCTCCTTTAGCAGCAGATTACAGTTATACGCTTCAAGGGAAGGAAGAGGAATTACAAACGGCAATTACTGCCATTTCAAAACTTACCAAAGGAAAGGTTCATGTTTCGGCAGGGGCAAACCAGCAAACGCCATTTGATTCCATTAGCGGAATTGAACTACATAAAGTTTCTGGTCCGCATCCATCAGGAAATGTTGGAACCCAGATTGCAAAGATTGATCCGATTAACAAAGGTGAAGTAGTTTGGGTAATCACTCCACAAGATTTGGTTGTTATCGGTGAGTTATTCTTAACGGGAAAATTAAACCTAACTAGAACAATCGCGGTTACTGGATCAAAAATTACAGAGCCTCAATATGTAACTGCTATTGCAGGTGCTACTGTTGCGGATGTTGTTGCGTCAAATATTGACGAAGACAATGCCAGAATCATAAGCGGAAACGTATTGTCTGGAACTCAGGTTGATGCTGACGGATTTTTAGGATACTACGACAATCAGATTACGGCAATCCCAGAAGGAGATGATTACGATTTCTTCGGATGGAATCGCCCAATTTTTGATAAGATTTCAACTTCAAGAGCGTTAACCTTCTCCTGGTTACTACCGAAAAAGAAGTTTGATTTAAATACGAATACCAATGGTGAGCACCGTGCTTTTGTAGTAACAGGTTCTTACGAAGAGGTATTCCCATTAGATATTTATCCATTACAGTTGTTGAAGGCATTCATGGTGAAAGATTTGGATGAAATGGAAGCATTAGGTGGTTATGAAGTAGCACCAGAGGATTTTGCATTGACAGAATTCATCTGTGTATCTAAACAGCCACATCAGCAGATTATTAGAGAAGGTTTAGATTTAATGAAAGAAGAATTAGGATAAGATTATGAGTTTAAAGAATAAATTACATGACTTAAAAGAAAAGTACAAAGGAACCAAGATGGCACCTGCTTTCAACGCGTTCCATACGTTCTTGTACACGCCAAATGAGGTAACTCACAACGGTACACATGTGAAGGCAGCCGACGATTTAAAACGTACGATGAATACGGTGATCATGGCCTTAGTTCCATGTTTAATCTTCGGAATGTTTAATGCAGGTTACCAGCATTATGCAGCGATTGATAGCTCTTTACGAGAAGATGTATTAGCGAACTTCTTCACAATGGACAACTTATGGATTGGTATCATCAAGGTATTACCATTAGTAGTTGTTTCGTATGGTGTCGGATTAGTAATCGAATTCATTTTTGCAGTCATCAAAGGACACGAAGTAGAAGAAGGATACTTAGTGACTGGAATGTTAGTTCCGTTGATTGTTCCTGTAGACACACCATTATGGATGTTAGCAGTAGCTGTAGCCTTCGGTGTTGTCATCGGAAAAGAAGTTTTCGGTGGAACAGGAATGAACATTTTGAATCCGGCCTTAACCATTAGAGCCTTTTTATTCTTTGCTTATCCAACGTGGATGAGTGGAGATAAAGTATGGGTGTATGATGCCGTAAATAGAGCTGGAACTGCGGATGCTATTTCGGGTGAGACAATCTTAGGTAGCTACGCACAAAATCTTGAACCAGTCTATTCAAACTGGGATAAATTTTTCGGATTCATTCCTGGTTCAGTAGGAGAGACCTCAACATTCTTGATTTTAATTGGTGCTGCATTTTTAATCTTTACAAAAATTGGAAGCTGGAGAATTATCGTTTCAACCTTTATTGGAGCAGCGGTAATGGGCGTTATTTTCAACCAAGTAGTTGCTGCAGATATCATTACATCTTCAAGTAAATTCTACGGATTGATGAGTGCACCATGGTGGGAGCATTTAATGATTGGTGGATTAGCTTTCGGTGCAGTATATATGGCAACTGATCCTGTAACTGCCTCACAGACAAACAGAGGAAAATGGATTTACGGATTCTTAATTGGATTTATCTCCATTATGATTCGAGTATTCAACCCAGCATATCCAGAAGGTGTATTCTTAGCCATCTTATTGATGAACGTATTTGCACCAACAATCGATCACTATGTAGTGAGAGGAAATGTAAAACGTAGAATGAACCGTTTAAAAGTTAAAACTGCATAAGTTATGAGTAAGAAAACAGATGGAAACGTATATACCGTCCTATTTGCAGTAGGGATGGTGGTTGTTGTAGGTTCATTGCTTGCTTTCTTTGCTTCATCATTAAAACCAAATATTGATGAAAACAAGAGAATCGAAAAGCAACAGAACATTTTGTACGCCATGGGTGTGAATCAAAACACCGATACCAGTGCCGAATTCGTAGCGACAACAGAAGCGGAACAAGAATTCCAAAAATACATCACTAAGCAATTGGTAATCGAAGGTGACAATATCACAGAAAATGACGCAGCTTATTTAATTGATGTCAAAAAGGAAAAGGATAAAGCTAAAAAAGGTGGTGTTCGAAGATTGCCTCTTTTTGTTGGTGAGAAAGATGGTAAAACATTTTACGTTGCGCCAATCAGAGGGAAAGGTCTTTGGGATGCAATTTGGGGATATGTAGCAATGGATGAAAACATGGTTATCCAGGGTGCATATTTCGATCACAAAGGGGAAACTCCAGGTTTAGGAGCGAACATCAAACAGCGTTTTTTTATGGATGATTTTGAAGGAGAGCACTTGTTAACCGATAGTGGAGAGTTTAAAGGAGTGCGAGTAGCGAAAGGAAATAACGATCCGAAAAACGAAGACAAAACAGACTATGAGGTTGATGCAATTGCTGGAGCAACGATCACAGGTGATGGTGTATCTGCAATGATCAAATCAGATTTACAATTGTATGTGCCTTACTTT
>JALQZD010000134.1 GCA_023258495.1 Polaribacter sp. | reverse complement strand
GTCGGGCTCATAACCCGAAGGTCACAGGTTCGAGTCCTGTTCCCGCTACAAAGAAACTCCTTGAGAAATCAAGGAGTTTTTATTATGGGCTCAAGTAATGCTTGCATTCTCTTGAACACAAAATAATCTACATCTAATTTTTTCTTATATTACCAAATCATTAAACTTAAACTATCAAAAAATGAAAAACATTTATTTAATTTTAGTAAGTATTTTATTAATTACCTCATGTGGGCAACAGCCAGCCAGTGAAACAGAAAATAAAATCAAAGTAGGATCTGTAGGATTTCATGTTGCTTTTAAAGTACCTAATGATTCTATACAAAGAATGGAAGTTTTTTTAAAAACCCATCAAAAATTCATGAGAGAGACGCACCATGTTAAGGGTGAAGTGGAGCCTCTTGTTTTAACGTATGCTGTTTTAAAGGCTCCTGAGTTAAATAACCCACTCGATCCAAATAGTGGAGAGACAGGAAACACTCTTTACGGAATTACAGAAATATACAATGGTCCTGAAGGTGCCATGGCACACATGGAATTGGGTCAGCAAAGAGAACAGATGTTTTCAGAGTTAGTAGCATTAACAAATGAATATTGTATCTCTGGAATTCTTGGAGCTCCAGTTATTGGAGCAATGTTTGATTAATTAATTTTATCAAGAGTTTGTATCTAACACCACATTTTAACAGAGGTAAATAATAAAAGTCCAATTAGGCACCCTCGCTTTAGAAAGAAGCTTCTTGATCAAATAGATTGTTAACTCAAAATCTTTAGGAGTAAAAGCTACCACTTAGGCCCAACGAACGAAGTGAGTTAATCCAGTTCCAGCTACTACCAACCCTTTGAGAAATGAGTAGTTTTTTATTGAATCCTATTCCAAAGTTTGTTCCCGCCAGATTGTTTGAGCATCATCTTGGATGCATCGACCAAATAGTTTCCGTTATTGATCCACGGGCCCGAAGGTACATCCTTTGTAAAAAGAATTTTATTTTCAGTTTTCCAATAGCCTTTAAGTTTTTGGCCTGGAGTCCCCCCTGAGAAACTACCATTTCCACCGGCAGATTTTGAACTAAACTCTAAAGTTCCATTGCCGTATAAAGAAAGTGTTTCTTCTATAACGTAAGAGAATCCGCTACTTGGATCAGAATAAGACTCTGTCCTTCTCCAAACGCCTATCATTCGCGAATCAATGTTTTTTTGGCTGGTAGTTTCTTCTGTTAATTTAATGCCTTTTTGGTAAAACCTGACAGTCGTTCCGTAACGGTCATCCAGTCCAAAATTAAAGCTTAACCCCGTGTTGTTAAATTCAATTAGAAACTTAAACTCTTGTGCTGTGAATTTATCCCATGCAGAGCCTTTAATTTGATTTACTTCATTCCAATCACCGATTAAAATGTATGTTGAGCCATCATTACCTAAAAGCGTTCCATAATACCTGTTTTCAGTTTCATCATTGTGAAGACTGCCCGGTTCTATTTTAAGTGTGGCGGGTATGCCGTTTATATTTCCAGTGAAAACT
>JALQZD010000257.1 GCA_023258495.1 Polaribacter sp. | reverse complement strand
TTACAGTAGCCGGATAAAAATCTTTATCTGTTGCTGCCAAAGCTGGTGCTCCAAATTGCAATACCGATTGTTTGGCATTCGGAATGTCATAGAAATAAAGTGCAGGTTTGGTTGGTGCATCCGGAGTTTTATATTCTGGAATGGTCACTTCTTTGCTTTCCCAAGTTGAATTTAATTCTTGTATGGACGCCATTACATCGGACTGAGAAATGTCCCCAACCACCAACATTTTGGTAACGGAGGGTGAAATATAATTCTGATAATAGGATTTTACATCATCTAAGGTTATGGAAGAAACAGATGCGGTATTACCTAAAAGGTTTTTTGATCGAATGTTCTTTTCCCCGTAAATTAATTCATTAAACGCATTGTTTGCCACCGCATTCGGATTCGCTTTTTGTTGTCTTAGTTGTGCTAATGTTGCTTTTTTCAACAACTCAAATTCTTCGGCATCAAAACGAGGTTCTAACAACATTTCTTTGGCTAAAGCTAATGTTTGGTCGTAATTGCGCTTTAGGGTAGTTCCGCTGATCGTTAACTCTTCTTTAGAGGCGTAAGTACTGATATTGGCACCTAAATTCTGAATAGCCTCCTCTAATTCTTTAGTGGTCTTGTTCGCAGTTCCTCTGTTCATTAATCGCGCTGTTATGTTGGCAACTCCTAGTTTATCCATCGATTCTAAAAGCTGTCCACCTTTAATTCGAATTTCAAATTCAACTAGAGGTACTTCCGTATTTTTTATTCCGAAAACCTGAATTCCATTCTCTAATTTCCCTTCATAAACTTCTGGAACTGTTAACGATGGTGATTCACCATATGGAGGTTCAATACTTCTGTCAAAAGAAGATGGTGTTTTCTCATAGGTCGCTACCACATTCGGATTCACTTTATCCTCTGCGCCAATGACAATTTTTTCTTCTACCACTTCAGCAAGAGTAGCGCCCGAAATGGCTAAATCCTTCATGCCTCGAGGTACAAAACTGGTGGAGATAAAGTTTTTACCCTTAATATAGGTCTCGTAAACACGCATGACATCTGCAGTGGTCACATGTAAGGTGCGATTAATATCTTCAGTTACAAACCCCGGATTACCAGTATATGTATTGTAAGAAGCTAGATTTGTTCCTTTTCCTAAAACACTTGATAAACTTCTGTAAAATCTGGTTTCTTGGCCTGCTTTGATACGATTTAGATCTTTTACCGAAATTCCTTCCTCCTCGAATTTTGCGAACGCTTTTCCAATTCCGTCTTTGATTTCATTCAAATTTTTTCCGCGGAAAGCTCTAACTACTAATTGGGTTTGTCCAGCTAATTCAGAAGTATAATTGTACATCGAAGTTCTTGAGGTCAATTTTAATTCATCAACTAAAACTTGATTTAAAGGCGCTGATTTCCCAGATGATAAATACGTAGTCAACACTTCTAAAGCATACGAATCTGGATGATACAATTCTACAGATGGCCATACCATGGTTAATTGTGGTACTCTTGCAAAATTGTCTTCGTAATACAAATGCTTTGTTGCTGCAACTTGACCAGGTCTTTTTTCTAAAGCACTAATTTCTTCTCCTCTCGGAATTTCATCAAAATATTTATGAACCCATTTGGTAGCTTGCTCGATATCGATATCACCAGATAATACTAAGGTTGCATTGTTGGGTACATACCATTTTTTAAAGAAGGTTTTTACATCCTCCAACGTTGCATTTTGTAAATCTTCCAATGAACCGATAACCTGCCAATTGTATGGATGATCTTTCGGATATAGGTTCTTGCCAATTACATATTGATTGTGTCCGTAAGGACGATTATCAACACCTTGTCTTTTTTCGTTTTTTACAACTTGTTTTTCCTTAGCCAAAACAGGATCCGTCACTGTATTGATGAACCAACCCAATTTATCGGCCTCAGCCCAAATCATTTTTTCAAGCGCATCCTTAGGTACAGTTTGTAAATAGTTCGTGCGATCTCGAGAGGTAGATCCATTGGCCCCAGAACCACCAATTCGCGCACTCATTTTATCGAGTCCACCTTTTCCAAGATTTTCAGATTCCAAGAACAGTAAATGTTCGAATAAATGGGCAAAACCAGTCCGTCCTTCAATCTCTCGTGCTGAACCTACATGAACCATCAGTTCTACAGCGACAACCGGATCAGATCGGTCGACATGAAATACGACATCCAGCCCATTTTCTAATTCTATTTTTTTATAATTAATGCTTAAATCAGTTGAATTTTTCTCAGAAGTATTACAAGCCAAAAAGGCAATAGCAACGAGTGCAAAGAAGATTTTTTTCATGGGTAAAAATTTGAATATGCAATTTACAAAAT
>JALQZD010000096.1 GCA_023258495.1 Polaribacter sp. | reverse complement strand
ACCAACTACTCTACTTCGTCTTTCGAGTATAAATGTATCGTGCCAAATCCCGTCTCTCTTCGCAATTTTCTCTTTGTATCCTAAAACTCGAAATCCGCATTTTTTATGCAATCGAATACTAACATCATTACCCTTAAAAATACTGGCTTGTAGCGACCAAATTCCTTGCTGCTCACTTTGAGTAATTAATTCATCGAGAAGTAATTTTCCCAAGCCCTTCTGTTGATCTGAAGATTTTATATAAATCGTTACTTCCGCTACTCCACGGTATACGGCTCGTGGAGAAACAGCCGTTAAAGTAGCCCATCCTAAAACCTCATTTTTCAGCACCAACGCTATTCTGCAAAATGGGAGAAATTTCTTATTCCATTGATCCCAATTTGGTACTTGAGTCTCGAAAGTGGCCATTTTGGTTGCCAATCCTTCTTTGTAGATTTCGGCGACCTGATTGTAATTTTCCTTTGTAATTGATACAAATTTCATCAACAACAACCCGAGTTAGGATCGCAAGCATTGACTTTTCCTAAATCTGAAATTCGAATTCTAGGTTTTTCTTTTGGTAAACCACAAGATTCTCTTGCAAGGCATGCGGTCACTTTCGGCGTTAATAAGAAATTAGTACCATTAAAATCCAAGCCATATTTCCCAATGGTTTCTTTCCCTTGGTATTCTACCTCTATTTCTAAATCTGGAAAATTGAATATTTTTTCTGATAACTCAATAATGTGAATCAATTTCTCAGGATGTAATCGATGATTGTAATCATGCTCTTCCCAGAGTTGAAAATTCATAACTTCTTCTCTTCTGACTTTTCCGCCACAGTCAATAAAATTCTTAGTTACTTGACCAACTTCAGTCACATGAAAATGACTTGGAACTAAGGATCCGTTGGGTAATTGGAAAGCAATAGTTTCCAGTTGATGCAAATGATGTTTTATTTCTGATAATTTCATAATTAATTTGTTAGCAACAATTGGGATTAGACTGAAAAAATTGAAACATGGTATGTTGGACTGACGACCATTTGTTTTCATCAATACAATAACAAACGCTAGTGCCTTCGATAGTTCCTTTTATAATACCAATTCGTTTTAATTCCTTAAGGTGTTGCGAAATCGTAGGTTGTGCCAAACCAATGTCAGCAACTAAATCTCCGCAGACACAGGTATTTCTTCGAATTAGATTTTGCAAAATAGCGATACGTGCCGGATGACCTAATACTTTCGCTAAAGCAGCAATTTCATTCTGCTCTTCTGTAAATATTTCTGATTTGGTTAACCCCATTTAATTTATTTATTGCAATATTACGATTAAAATGATAAATAAAAAAATTATAGTCCGAACATATACCCGATTGATAAACTAAAAAAGTTGGTGTTTGGCAGATTAGATTCGTTCACCACGGGATTTGGAATATTTAAACTATATCCTACTTCGAAATCCCAAGAATTGGTGGTTAAAGACAACGGAAAACTAATTTGTGTATTCAGTAAATCAAAAATATTGTTTGTGAAAAGTAATAGCTGTGGTTGACCATTTACCAATTGCCGACGTACAAATGAAATGGATTGTTGCGCAATTATAAAACTCACATTGGGTCGAAATCGAATTGCCATATTTGAAGTACGTTCCAAATTAAAATTCAAAAATGAATTGCTTACCAATTGAAAAGAATTGGAATCACCAAACAGGTAAGAGCTGGACAGCGAAGTACCAATAGTTCGTTTTGCATCGGTAATTCCAATATTCAAATCTAGCGAATTTGTGAAGGTAGAAACATCTTCCGTAAAAAAGTATCGCGTATATCCAATATTATAAAAAACAGTGTTTTGCTTTCCTAGGGTTTTAAAATAAGACAACGATAAACTAGTAAAATCCCAACGTGGTGTAAAACTCTCATAGTAGATACCTGAAAGCGTAGCGTTAAATCCGGAGGTGTTGAAATAGGTGATTTGTGGAATAAAATTAAATTGGTTTACACCTGCCGATCTGCCCGAAAAAAAAGTATTACTATTCCATGAAAAAGAAGTGTAAATAAAATCTTGAGAAATCCCTGATTGAAGCATCTCATCAAGAAATTGTTGCTCACTAAAGAATAATTCATCTAAAATTAAATCGACGTCCTCATCTGTTCGCTCTTGCGCATAGGTACAAAAAGAGGTTGCTACTGTGATAAGTAGCAACCCATATTTTCTAATTTTTCTAGAAATTTCTGACCTATAACTCAGCATTCACGAAAGCCTAATTTCCACGTTTTCTATTTTTCTGTCTACCCCCTCGATTATTTCGCGGTCCATCTTTAAGTTCACCGCGATCTTTGGCATTTCGGATTTTATCTATCCGCTCTTTCAATACATTTCGTTGTTCCCTGGTTAAGGTCTTTCGGAAATTCTCTCTGGTTTGACGCAATCGCATCTGTTGATTTTTAACCAGTTCACGCTGTGATTTCGAAAAACTCGCCACCAATTGCTGACGAATCTGCGCCTTTGTGAGTCCCTTATTCTTTAAAATTGCTAATTGTTCTTTACTTAAACTAGCTTTGAATGCTTCACGATTGGCTTTTAGAATTTCTTTCTCCTTATTCAACAGCAGTTGCTGTTCTTTGGTTAATTCCTTTGCAATTAACTCATAGTTGGCGTTTTGCGCTTGCATTTGGGTAGCACAAAAAATGAAACCTAAAAAGATCAAGGCCTGGATGTTCAATTTAAATTTCATTTTTTCGTTTTGACTAAATTACAAATTATTCTCAATTAATTACAGGATTGTTTTGCGGCTTCATATGCTGTCTGATCATTAATTGTAGCCGTTGTTCCGTCTCTATATTCGATATCTACTGGGAAATTTAACGTGCCTTTTTCATCAACATCCGGATTATCTTTATGCCATTGTCTAATTAGTCTAAAATCTCCTCTATCATTTACCGTAATTTCAGAACCATCAGGCATGGTAAAGGTAACAGGTAATACCAGTTTGAAACATTTTCTTCGGTCCGCCCCTTTACGACACGATTGCTTCACTTCACGTAAATCTGCTACATCAATTAAGGTTTGAACTGTTCCGTCTTTTAGAGTTACATCAACAGGAAATATTAATTCTGGCTTTTCTGATGCATTAGGATTGTTTTTGTACCAATCTCTTATTAAAGACCAATCATCTTTACTATTTAAAGTAATTATTGAATCATCTGGCATAATAAAATCAATTGGAAATACAAACTCAAAACATCTTTTTCTTCTTTTTCTCGATTTTTCCCTAGTATCATCTAATTGTCTTCCCTGAATTGAAAAGTAAACATCACTTGTATCTTCCATTCGAGATTCATCAACCGTATTGATGGCTACTTTATAACCTAATTTTATCGCTAATTCCACTTTACTAATCACATTATCATTTAAATCTCCATTAAAAGTTGACTGTGCAGAACTTGGAAGGTCATCGTCGCTTACTACAATTTTAGTTGCTGCATCGATAC